>PLDY01000078.1 GCA_003136895.1 Candidatus Erabacter solicola
GGAAGCGGCGCGAGAGGCGTGGGCGACGGGCTCGGTGACGGGGACGGCGCGGCGGTCTCGGTTTCGGCTGCAGGCGTCGCGCTTGGTACGGCTTGTGCCATCAGCAGAATCTGTTGCGGAATCACCGGCGGTTTGAGGCGCTCGGTGAGGCGCGCGGCCCCGTCGGCCTTGCGTTCGCTCGCCGAAACCTCACTCGGCTTCGTGCCGCACGGCGTGCGCAAGAGTTGCGCGATGCGCGGGTCGAGTGCGGGCGCGGCTTGCGGCGTGGCGAGCGCCTGCGCCGCTAGCGTGAGCTGAAGGCTACAGACTGCCAGCGCACAGACCAAAGCGCGAGCGCGCACCACTTGGTTCAGCGTTCGACTCGGCGGAAGAGATAGAGGCCGACGCCGCCCATCACGATGTTCGGGATCCAAGCGGCGAGATATGGGTTGACGGCGCCGTTCTTACCGAGCGCGGCGAAGGCCGACATCATCAGATAGTATCCGAACAAGAGCAAGATCGCGAGCGCGATACCGATGACGCGGCCGCGCTTGCCGAGTTGGGCGGCAAGCGGCAGCGAGATCAGCACGGCGACGAACGACGCGAAGGGAAGCGCCAATTTTTGCGCGAGGGTGATCTTGAGAATCTCGAGCGCCGTGCCCCCGCCGCCGCCGGTCACCTGCAGCGCTTTGATCTGGCCTGCGAGTTGCTTCGAGTTCGTCATGAATGCGTCGCTATTCTGAGCGTTGAGAAACTGGTCCGCCGTTTCGCCGATCGGCAAGCCGACGGTGACGTCTTTATTGAGGGCCCAGCCTTCCAGCTCGCCGGTGGCTTTGAATTTTGTGACGCGCGCGTTGTAGAGGTGCAACGTCCCACCCTCGATGACGGCGGTCTGCGCGTTCATGACCTGACGGAACGGCGTGATGACGGCCGGCTCGAAGATCATGACGTTCTTCATCGTCTTATGGTCGGGCATGATATCCCCGACGTAGAAGACGCGGCCGGTCGTATCGTCCTTCCGGAAAAACTGCGGAACGATCGGCAGTTCCGACGTCTTGTAGACGATCTGGTAGAACGTGCGCGTCGACATCTCGACCGATTTCGGCGCGATCGTCTCGTTCATCCAATACGAAAACAGAAACATCAAGAGGCCGAGTACGACAGGCGTGAAGCAGATGCGCCGGAACGAAATGCCCGACGTGCGCAGTGCCGTGATCTCGTTATCCGCCGACAGGCGTCCCATCGCAAGCAGGGTCGCGAACAGACACGAGAACGGAAAGGCCATCGGCGTCGCCTGCGGCATGCGGAAGACGAGGTAGCGGAGCAACAGGAACGGTGGGGCGCCCGCGTTGATGATGTAGTCGGCCGAGATAAAAAAAATGTTGATGAACCAGAATAAGAAAAAGGCCGCGAGCGCGAAGACAAAGGGCGGCGCCAGCTCGCGCACGAGGTATGCATCGAGAATCGGCGGGCGCCAGTTCAAGCCGATCGGCGCGGGCGCGACGCGGACAGCGGGAAGGGTTGCCACGGCCGGCCTCTAGAGCGTCTGGTTGCGCAGCGCGGCAGTGACGCGCGCGACGTAGGCGCGCGTCTCCGCGAACGGCGGAACGCCGTGCGACGCGTCGACCGCGCCGGGTCCGGCGTTATACGCCGCGAGCGCGAGCGAGACGTTGTTGTGATAGCGCGTGAGGAGGTCGTGCAAGTAGTGACATCCTCCCGAGACGTTCGACTCGGGATCGAAACGGTTGTTGACGCCGTAGTACGCGGCCGTCGCAGGCATCAACTGCATGAGGCCGGCGGCGCCGCTCGAGCTGACCGCGCTCGGGTCGCCGTTGGACTCGATCGCGATGACGGCGCCGACCAGTTTCGGCGAGATCCGGCTGGCCGTCGCCTCGCTCTGAACCAGGCGCTGGAGCGCGAGCGGGCTCATCGAGTGCGGGCCGCCCGGGATAAACCCGCCGCCGCCGCAACCGTAAAGTCCGCCCAATATCAAGAGGCCCGCGAAGAATCTCAGCACACTACTCATATTTTCGGCGGATGGGGCGGTCGGCCTTTGGGGCCCGGGCCCACCCCTGTCGAGGCTTCTTTACGCATGGTTCGGCTTGCTGAGCCTTGTCAGGGGAGAGAAGGGTAGGTATAGTGGTGCAAGGTGGGACCTAATGGGACCAAGTGGAGGGGCTTTTTCTGGCTCGCGATGTGCCGCGCTTTACGGGACAGGCGGAGCACGCTCTTGATGACAAGGGCAGGCTCGTGGTTCCCGCGCGCTTTCGCGAGCGTCTCGGGGCCGGCTTCATCTTAACGATAGCGCAGCCCGATCCGTGCCTCGCCCTGTACCCGAGCGTGACCTGGGAGGCTTTCTGCGAGCGGCTGGAAGGCGCGGCCCAGAAGGACGAGCGCTTTAGACGGTTCGTCCGGCACCTCTTTTCCTTTACCGAGGAAGCCCAGTGCGACGCTCAGGGCCGCCTCCTGATTCCGCCCAAGCTGCGGGCCTACGCCAAGATCGAGCGCGAGGCCGTGACGATCGGAACCCTGACCCGCATCGAGGTCTGGGCCAAGGAGCGCCTCGACGCGGTCCGTCCGAGCGACGACGACGCGGCTTCATTCATGAGCGAACTGGGGCTGTATTGATGTGGAGCACACTCCGGTCTTACTCGCCGAAGCGCTCGAAGCGCTCGGCGTCGTGCCGGGTGGGCTTTACCTGGACGCCACGTACGGGAACGGTGGTCATTCGGCCGGCATCGCGACGCGCGGCGCTCGAGTCATCGCTTTCGAGGTCGATCCCAACGCGAGCGTCGGCGCCGGCCTCGCGGATTCCGTCACGCTGGTGCGGCAGAATTT
Organism: Candidatus Erabacter solicola; assembly: GCA_003136895.1. Taxonomy (GTDB): domain Bacteria; phylum Vulcanimicrobiota; class Vulcanimicrobiia; order Vulcanimicrobiales; family Vulcanimicrobiaceae; genus Erabacter; species Erabacter solicola. Next base: position 2,818 of record PLDY01000078.1, read on the forward strand.
CAGCGATCTCGCAGCCGGGCTGGACGATCTGGGGATCGCCTCGGTCGACGGCGTGCTGTTCGATCTCGGCGTTTCATCGATGCAGTTCGATAGTCCCGAGCGCGGCTTTTCACTGCAGGCTGACGGACCGCTCGATATGCGCATGAACCCGAACGAGGGCCGCAGCGCCTACGACTTGCTCGCGACGCTCGGCGAACGCGAGTTGGCCGATCTGATCTACGAATACGGCGAGGAACGCGCCTCGCGCCGCATCGCGCGCTCGGTCGTGCTGGCGCGCGAAACCGGAACGCTGCCCGAGCGCACGCTGCCCTTCGCGCACTTGGTCGCGCGCGCGGTGCGGGCCCGCGGCTATCAACGCATCCATCCCGCAACGCGCACCTTTCAAGCGTTGCGCATCGCCGTTAACGACGAACTCGATGCGTTGCGCCGCGGCCTCTCGGCCGCGGCCGACCGGNNCCCGACCGGACCCGCCCCGGCGGCCGTATCGCCGCCATTAGTTTTCACTCTCTCGAGGACCGCATCGTGAAGCAGACCTTTCGTGACGACGCGCGTTTCCACGCGCTGACGAAGAAGCCGATCGTCGCGAGCGATGAAGAGACCGCGCGCAACCCGCGCGCGCGGAGCGCCAAGTTGCGCGTCGCGGAGCGGCTTGCATGAGCACTGCCGCACTGCAATACCGGCCGGAGCCGGCTCGCAAGCCGCGTGGAAACGCGCGCGTCGCGCGCGGCGCGGCGATGGTGCGGCGTCAACGCACGGCCTCGATGCGCTATCGCGCGATCGTGCGCACGCTCGCGACGCTCGCGGTCTTGACCTTTGCGGTCGTCGCCTACTTAGGATTGATGGCCAACGTCACGCGCATGAATTTCGAATACACGAAGGTCGCGCGCGACCGCGCGCGTTTGCTCGATGAGAGCGTGCGGCTCGACGATCAGATCGCGCACTTGCAGTCGCGCGAACGTTTGGCAGCATTAGCGTCGCGTCTAGGCATGCGCGAGTCGGGCCGGTTCCAAGTAGCGACGATTCCCTCGGCGCCGCGGCTCGCCGAGCAGCCGGCACACGGCTTGGCCCTGTTGCCCGCGGTCTCCGACTGGCTTAGGTGACCGGTGGCGCGCCCGTGGGGCCCTCCGGCGCGCGGCGCCTGGGGATCGGCGAAGCGTAAGCGCAGACCCGCGCGGGAGAGCATCGACCGGAACTTTATTCGCGCGGCGACGCTGCGCGCCAAGCTACTCTTTTACTCCTTCGCGCTGATGGCGGGCTTCTTGCTCGTGCATCTCTATCTGATTCAGATTCACGACGGGAAGGCGCTCGCCGCGCGCGCACTCGATCAGCGCCTCGAGACCCGGCCGCTGGTCGCGCGCCGCGGGACAATCTTCGACCGGGACGGCAACACGCTGGTTCGTTCGCTGCCCTCGCAGAGTATCTACGTGACGCCGCGCGAAGTGCAGGACAAACCCGCGATCGCGCACACCTTGGGCGTCTTGCTCGGGACCTCGAGCGAGCGCATTTTGGCGAAGCTGCGTTCGCACGACGGCTTCGTCTTGATCGGCCGCAAGATCGATCGCGATGTTGCCGAGCGCATCAGCAAATCCGATTTGACCGGGGTCAGCATCGTCGCCGAGGACACCGGCGTGCGCTACTCGCCCTCGCCGCGGCTCGCGTCGACGGTGCTCGGGTTCACCGGCATCGACGAGAACGGTCTCGATGGGATCGAGTACGCTTTCGACGAGCAGTTGCGCGGCCGGCCGGGCAGCATGTCGCTCGAGGCCGATCAATCCGGTCGCGCGCTGCCCTTCTCAGCGCCGCATGTGATCGCAGCCGCGCATCCCGGATACGGCCTGCTGCTGACGCTCGATTCATACATGCAGTACAACGTCGAGCGCATCTTGCGCGAGACGGTCAGGAAGTGGAACGCGACGAGCGGCAGCGCCATCGTCATGGATCCCTGGACGGGCGAGGTGCTCGCACTCGCCAACGCGCCCGACTACGACGTCAGCCGATACGATAGTTTTCCAGCGGACTCGCGTCGCGATCGCGCGGTCATGGATGCGTACGAGCCCGGTTCGACCTTCAAGTTGATCACGGCCGCGGCAGCGCTCGATAGCGGCAAGGTGACGGTTACCGACCGTTTTCCGGCGCGCGACAAGATCGAAGTGGGCGGCCGAACGATCCACAACGCCGAGGATGGTTTTCTGGCCGGTACCGGCAGCAGCGAGACGCTGGAAGATATCGTCGCCTATTCGCACAACGTCGGCGCCGCCGAGGTTGGCCTGAGCATCGGCCGGCAGACGATGTATGCAACGATGCGACGTTTCGGTTTCGGCGACGTGACCGGAATCGGATTGCCGGGAGAGAGTCCCGGTATAGTCCCGACGCTCGACCTCTGGAGCGAAAGTTCGCTGCCGACGATCGCCTTCGGACACGGGATCGCGACGACGCCGCTGGCGCTTGCCCGGGCCTACAGTGCAATCGCCAACGGCGGCCTGCTCTTGCGGCCGAGCCTGCTCGACGCGGTGCTGATGCCTGACGGCGGCGCGGCCTATCGCTACGGCCGCCAGGTCGAGCGTCGCGCGATCTCCGCGCGAACCGCGGCGATCTTGCAGCGCTATCTGCGCGCCGTCGTGACGCGCGGCACGGGCAATCCCAACGCCCAAGTCGCAGGCTATACGACGGCCGGAAAGACCGGAACGGCACAGATCGCCGAACACGGGCGCTACGTCCCCGGTGAGTACGTCGCGTCGTTCGTGGGCTACGTCCCGGCGGAGCATCCGCGGTTCGTGATTTTGGTCAAGATCGAGCGTCCGCGGGGCGCGATCTATGGCAGCGAAGTCGCGGCGCCCGCCTTTTCGGCGATCGCAGCGATGGCGATGCTCCACGCAGGGGTCTTGCCGGCGACGCCGCGCTTGGTGAAACCGGTGCCCGCGCCGAAGCACCATCCATGATACAGACGCCATCGCGCGCGATCGGTTTGACGGCGCTCCTCGCGTCGCTCGGCGAGATGCGCGCGACCCACGGATTCGAGTGCGCGGTCACGGCGCTGCAGATCGATTCGCGCAAGGTCCGTGCGGGCGAGGTCTTCGTCGCCCTGCGCGGCGAGCACGCCGACGGTCATGACTTCGTCGCGCAAGCGATTGCGAATGGCGCCGTCGGCGTGGTGGTCGAGACGGCACGTGCCGCCGCGTTTGCCGTGCCCGCGAACGTCATGCTGGTCGCCGTCGAGGATACGCGCCGTGCGCTCTCACGGTTGGCGGCGACCTTCTACGCGCGGCCGTCTCAGTCGCTCTCGATCGTCGGCGTCACCGGCACGAACGGAAAGACGACGACGACGCATCTCGTGCAAGCGATTCTCGAAGAAGCCGGCGTGCGTTGCGGGCGGATCGGAACGCTCGGCGCGCAATTTGGCGGCGCGATGTGGGCGCTCGAAAACACGACGCCGCTGGCGCTCGAGCTGCAAGCGACCTTAGCGGCGATGCGCGAACGCGGCGCCGAAGCCGTTGCGATGGAGGTCAGCTCGCACGCGCTAGCCCTCGAGCGCGTCGCCGACGTCGAGTTCGAGATCGGCGTGCTGACCAACATCACGCGCGACCATCTGGATTTTCACGCGACGTTCGAAGCCTACGTCGAGGAGAAGCGCAAACTCTTCATCGCCGCCAAAGCCGCGGTCTTCAATGCCGACGATCCGCTTGGGCGGGCGTGGCACGCCGAGCTCGGAGCCGAGCAGCGCAAGCTGAGTTACTCGATCGACGATCCGAGCGATCTGCGGGCCGAGGACCTCGAGCTTTCATCGCGCGGCAGCACCTTCGTGCTTGGCGGAATGCGCGTGACTTTGAATCTGCCGGGCCGGTTCAATATTTATAACGCGCTTGCGGCGCTGGGTGTGGCGCGCTTGCTCGGAATCTCGGATGCGCTCGCTGCGAGCGCGCTGGCCTCGGTCACATGCGTGCCGGGCCGTATGGAACATTTCGATGCGGCCGGAGTCGACGTGCTGGTCGACTACGCGCATACGCCCGATGCGCTCGACAACGTGTTGCACGCGGCGCGCGAAGGTACGCGCGGTCGCGTGATCGTGGTCTTCGGCTGCGGCGGCGATCGCGATCGTGGCAAGCGGCCCGAGATGGGCCGCATCGCGAGCGCGCGTGCGGACCGGGTGATCGTTACGAGCGACAATCCGCGCACCGAGGAACCCCTCGCGATCGTCCAGGGGATCGTCTCGGGCATCCTTCCCGGCATCAGCGCGCACGTCGAACTCGATCGCGGCGCAGCAATCCGACAAGCGATCGCGGAGGCGGTGCCGGGCGATGTGGTCGTCGTGGCGGGCAAAGGTCACGAGACCTATCAGATCATCGGCGCCACGGCGTACCACTTCGACGACCGCGATGCGGTGCGAGCCGCGCTCGCCAAGCGGATCGATATATGAAGTTACGCGTTCGAGATTTGGCGGCCGCCGCGCAGGCGCAGCCGCGCTCGCCCGGAGGTTTGCCGCTGGAGGCTTCGGTCGCAACTGATTCGCGGACGCTCGCGCCGGGAGAATTGTACGTCGCCCTGCGCGGCGAACGCTTCGACGGTCACGCGTTCGTCGGCGCTGCGCTCGCGCGCGGTGCGTGTGGCGTCGTGGTCAGCGACGCCAGCGTCGTGCCCGAGAACGCGCCGGCACTGGTCGTCGCCGACACGCTCGCGGCCTACCAAGCCTTTGCCGGCTGCGCGCGGCACGCTCTCGACGCACGCGTCATCGCGGTCACCGGCAGCGCCGGCAAGACGACGACGAAAGAACTGCTCGCGCAACTGCTGGTTGCCGCCGGCTTCGCGCCGGTCGCCGCGACGCCGGCCAACGAGAACAACGAGTTTGGCGTCCCGAAACTCTTTCTGGGCCTCGATTCCAGCGTGCGCGCCGTCGTCGTCGAGATGGGTGCGCGTCGCTACGGCGAGATCGCGCCGTTGACGGCGATCGCGCGGCCCGACGTCGCGATCGTCACCAACATCGGCGAGGCGCATTTGGAAGTGATGGGTTCACGCGAGCGCTTGGCCGAGACGAAGTTCGAGATCTTCGGCACCGGCGCGATTCCGGTGCTGAACGTACGCGACGCGGCTTCGTGCGAGCGTGCGGCAGGGCTCGGCCGCGAGCCGGTCTGGTTCGCGGCCTCGGGCGGTGAAGGCTTGGGCGGTTTGAAGGTTCGCTCGGCGCTCTTCGTCTCGCGCACCGCGCTGAAATTCTTCGTAGCGGGCGCAAACGTTACCACCTATCCGATTCGGTGCGACCTCCCGGGCGATCACAATCTCGAGAACTTGGCTGCGGCATTCGCCGGTGCATATGCGGCCGGCGCGGATCTAGAACGTCTCGCAGCCGCGGTTCCATCGCTGACCCTGCCGCAAGGCCGCTACGAACGCATGAACGTCGGTGCGTTCGATGTGATCTACGATGCCTACAACGCGTCGATGAGCGGGACGCTCGCGACGTTGCGTTCGTTCGCGCGTGAGGTCGCCGGGCGCAAGATCGCGGTTCTGAGCAGCATGGCCGAACTCGGCCCGGACGCGCCCGAGATGCACGAGCGCGTGGGCGCCGCAGCCGCCGCTTCGAAACTCGACGCGCTGCTGGTCGGCGGCGACTACGCCGAGAGTCTGGCGCGCGGCGCGCGGGGCGCCGGCTTTCCAGCCGAACTCGTGATCAACTTCGACGACAACGGACGCGTCGTCGATTGGCTGCGTGCCAATGCGCGCGCCGGCGACTTGGTCTTGCTCAAAGCGTCACGCCGCTACAAACTCGAGAGCGTCCTCGAGGGACTACGTTCGGCTCATGCCTGAGGCGGTGCTGGTTACCGGCCGCCCTTCGCGCGAGCGGCGCGCACCGTTCGCGGGCTCGCTCGTCGCCGTTCCGGTGCGAACGCGGCTGGTCGATCGCGGCGACGATCTCGCTGCGGTCGTGGCGGAGGCGGTGAACGGCATCGCGCGCGCGAGCGATGTGATCTGCGTCTCTGAGACCGCGCTTGCGCTCGCGCAAGGTCGTGCGATCCTCGCCGAGACGATTCGGCCGAGCCGGCTCGCGTACGCGCTCTCGCGTCACGCCGGTGCGCTCGCGACCGTGAGCCAGCCCGAGTCGCTGCAACTCGTGATCGATCAGGTCGGACCGTGGAAAGTCTTCTATGCCGCCGTCGCGCACGCCGCCGGCCGCGCCGTCGGCAAACGTGGCGTCTTTTACAAAATCTTGGGTGAAGCGATCTCCGTCATCGACGGTTACACCGGAACGTTGCCGCCCTTCGAGCGCACGATCGTGCTCGGACCCGACGATCCCGACGGCGCGGCGCAAGCGATCGCGGCGCGCGCGAGCGCGCACGCTGCGATCGTCGACGTGAACGATCTCGGCATTGCCAAGGTGCTCGGCGCCTCGCACGGCCTGGTTCGCGCGGCGATCGAACGAGCTTTGTGCACCAATCCGCACGGAAATGCCGACGAACAGACCCCGATCGTCGTGCTGAAATGGCGCGCCGGCGAAACAAATCCGCTGCTCGAGGCCGCGACGTGAACGCGCTCCTAACGGTCGCACCGCTCTTCGCCGTGGTCCTCGCCGGTACTCTGCTACTCGGGGCGCCCCTGATCCGGCTGCTGCGGCGCTTCTCGCTGCTTCAGCATGCGTACGAAGATGCGCCCAAATCGCACGCCAAGAAGACCGGGACCCCGACGATGGGCGGGATCCTCTTCGTGCTGGCACTCTGCGCCGCGTACTTCTGGTACCCGGGCGGTATGACGGGTTCGCTCGTCGTGCTCGGCTTGGGCTGCGGTGCGATCGGGATGATCGACGATCTGCTCTCGATTCGCGGCGGACGCAATCGCGGTCTGCGCGCGCGCACGAAGTTTCTCGCGACCGCCGCCGTCGGCGTCCTCTTCTTGGCGCTGGCGAGCGCGCAGCAAGACGCCGCATTACGCGACGTCGTGCTGGTCTTGGGCAGGACCTCGTTGCACGTTCCGCATTGGCTATGGTATGCCATCGGATTGCTCGCGATCGTAGCGACGACGCACGCCGTCAACCTCACCGACGGCCTCGA
>PLDY01000072.1:0-6722 GCA_003136895.1 Candidatus Erabacter solicola
CTTTACCGAATCTCCAGCGAAACCCGCGCATGCGGTGCCGACGCCTGCTTGGCCCGCAGGCTGAAGAGATACCGCTCTTCGTAATCGGGCCGTCCGGGCGTGTAGACGTCGATGAGCGCCACACGCCCCCGGACGGTCGCCCCGTGTAACGTGCCGCCGGGAATCGTGTAGAACTCGCCTGCGCTCAAAGTGCGCTCGGTGCCGTCCGCGTACCTCAGAGTCATCTCGCCATCGAGTACGTGGCCGGATTGGGTCTCAGGGTGACTGTGCATGGAAAGCTCACCGCACGCGGGCGCTTCGAACACCCAATACACCAGGGTCACGCCTTCGCCGGGCATTACTGCCCACGAGGCGCCGGGGCCACATCGGACCAGCCGTTCCTTCGCGAACATCGTCGCGTAGCGCTCGATACCGGTCGTTCCGGTGGGTGAGACTTCCAAATACACGGTTTTCTTAGACCCTCCACCACTAGACTACCGGGTCGAAGGACCCCGGCCTAGGGCGGGAGGGGCCGCGATAGTAGGACCTTTGGCACCTACCCCTTTAGTTGCTGAGCGCGACGTCCACGAAGTCGATCCGGCGCACGACCTTCGTTCCCTGGTAGCCGAGGACGCGTGACGGCAGGTGCGTGATCCGGGAGATCTCAAGGATCTCACTGGTGTACCCGTTGGCCGTAGGATTGGCGGTCGTCAGCGTTACCGCATCGGTCGCGACGTCGTTGACGATCATCCCGGGCCCTTGTGAGAGCTTCCCCGGTGTCTGCTGCGCGTGCGCGAGAATCGCCGGGAAACTCAACTCATCGACCGACGACCCGCGAATCGTCATGACCTGAGGGTCGTGCAACGAAAACGTCTTCTTGATCACTCCGGCAAGGCCACCGCGGTGGGCGCTGAGCGTTGTGCCGCCGGTCCATAACATCGATACGCCGTTGTTCGGCCCTCCGATGACATCCGTAGTCACCGTCGACGGCCTGCGGAACGTGTACTTGAAGACCATATTCTGCACTTTGGCGCCGCTCACTTCGAATATTGTGATCGTCGCGCTATACGCCGTGACATTGGCTAAGGCAGCGCTGAGCGCGGTCAGCGCCGGCGTCCCGGAAGGCACCGCGGAAAAAGCGGTTCCGCCGCCTACGATCAAGAGAGTTGCGCAGGCTACGGCAAGCACGAGAGACCTTTTCATAGTAATGACCCCGAAACGCACAAAACCAGCTTAAACCTGGATTGTTCCCATCGCGAGGCGTCGCGAATCAGGACCTCCGGGTTGCTACACCGTGGCGCCCTTTTCGCGATTGTTTATGGCCGTTCAAAATCATCCGCAAATGCTGTCGCAACGAGCTGCGACATTACGCGGCATCCTACGGTTCCGCGGTTCGCCATGGCTCTCAAGGCGAGCGACGGACGTCGGCTCACCTGCAAGGCCCTTACACGCTCAAAATCGGCTGTTTGCCGTGAGCCACCTCGCTAATTGATGCATTTTGGGGCACTGACCCCTTGACAGAATGCGGGGTCCTGTTACCATACTCAACCTGTTGTTAGGACGCTTGTCGGTTCCGCTGGGCAGAGGGCAGGGACGAAAATGATGAGTGGCTACGCGGCGGCGCACTCCGGATTCGATCCGCGCGTCCGCCTCTATTTACTCCGATCGACCTCCACGCCGCCGTCTCCGTGGCTTCAAAAAGTCATGGGTGAATTGCGAGCGACTGAGGACGCTGTTTGTAATCATTGGGATGATCTCAGCGATGCGGACAAGGCCTTCTTTCGCGCCGTCATGAGGGGTGACGATCCGTGCCCGCACTCATTCAGACACACGCTCGGAAATGTCGTGTGGTCCGTCTCGACGATCTGGAACATTACATTTCATCGCGAGGAAGCTGTGCGCTACCTTAATCTAGCTCATGAGGTGTTTGAAGCGATTCATAAGCGCGTCTCACAGGAAGTATGGCGCGAGACTATGGACAACGGTCCCTTCGTGGAGGCTGCAAGTCTAGGGCGCGAGGAAGTACGGACTGGGCAAACGGTTACTCTAAAAACAACAAAAGCGTAGCCGCTCTCTGTATACCGTCAAATTTCGCAGCGTCTGCATGGGCTGATTATCAGCGCGAAAAGACTCCCGGAATTGAGAAGCGGGTTGAACATATCCTAGAGACGCATCCAAAAAGCGGTCCTGGCGTTTTCCCCAATGAGACGGCCTCTCACCCTTTCGAGGGTGATTTCATTTTGGAGGTCCTTGACCGCCGTAGGATCATGCGCCTGTGGTACTACGTGGATGAGCCAAACCAGGCAGTTAACGTCGTGGCCGTTTGGGCTCAGGCTTTTGGGTGGATGTAGCCCGACTTGACCCGTCGCTACGCGGAGAGACGGCCGAGCGGCTGAAGGCGGCGGTTTGCTAATCGAGCCAGACGCCTTTTCCGCGATCGTCCATAATCGTTCATGATCGTTCGAAAACGTTGTCGCAACGGGCTTTCTGCGACGCGAATCGCGGACTTGCCGAACGGGCGCGAACGTCGGCGAACCACCCCGCACGGATGCGGATGTGACCTAAATGCAACCACTTGGCGGCACAGAGTTTAGGAATGATATCTAGGGCGACTTCCACGAGGAGGCCGCCCTATGGCAGACACCAGGCTCAGGAAACGCGGCACGAAGAACGGCCGCGACGTTTGGACGGCGGTCGTTCCGCTTCCGAGGGGCGCTGACGGCAGCCGGCGCCAGCATCGCTTCACCTTCGTCGGCAACAAGACCGACACTCACAAGGCACTTGTGGCCGAGTTGTCTGGGATTGAGACCGGAGGCTTCGTTGCGCCAAAACGAACGTCGCTCGGCGAATACCTGCGAGACTGGTTGGCGTCATCCGGTCCGGGTTATTCCGGGCCCACGTTTCAGCGCTTCGAAGCCGTCATCCGCTGCCATCTGATCCCCGCGCTCGGCGATATTGACGGAAAAAGGCGACTAGGAAACGAAATAAATTATCGCTTGACGGAATTATCGAGATATGATAATATGGCCTGGTGGTTTTCGCCGATAAGGCTACGGAGGATATCTGGGATGGCCTTGACTCAAAGGTTGCACGTAAAGCGCTTCCATCTAACCTTCACGGGGTAGGCCGGCGGCGGCTGCTGGCAATCAACGCCGCGACTTGCCTTGCGGACCTCGGCTCTCCGCCCGGGAACAAGCTTGAAGCGCTGACCGGTGACCGTGACGGTCAGCATGCGATTCGCATCAACGATAAGTACCGAATTTGTTTCCGATGGAGCGACGACGGCTGCTCGGAAGTTGAGATTACTGACTACCACTGAACCTAATTTACTTTATAATAGATTAATTCAAGATCTTTTTGACACTCACTTTCTTACAAATATACGAATAGGTTCACATGTTACGCATTCCGAAAAAGCTTCGCCCGCCCACGCCGGGTGAGATTCTTCTCAAAGACTATCTCGAGCCGCTGGAGATCACGCAACTCGCGTTCGCCAAGCGCATCGGCGTGACACCCGCGCGCCTGAACGAGATCATCAAGGGCAAGCGGGCGATCACGCCAGATACCGCGCTGCGTCTCGAGCGCGTACTCGGAACGTCTGCTGGTTCATGGCTGAACATGCAGCTCATCCTTGACCTTTATGATGCGCAGCACTCGGGCGGTGCCAAAGAGTATGTGCGGCTTAAGCCACTCATAAAGGCGGGACGCAGCGGAGCAGCAGGGGTCGCCATTCACGCGTGACGCGCGAAGCGGCAGCTAAACCGCGGCGCCTTCCGGGACGCGCGATTGCCAGCGCAGGATCCGGGTCGCCGCGTCGGCCTTTTCCAGCGCGGCCTCGACCGACGGCGCGAGAATAGTACAGTGCCCCATCTTGCGGCGCAGCGCAGCGTGACGCTTGCCGTAGATGTGGAGCTTCAGATCGGGATCGCGCAACAGATCGGTGACGCCGCCGAGCCGATCCCCGCTCCCGCTTCCCAGAATATTAACCATGACCGCCGCCGGCGCGAGCATCGACGGCGCGACCAGCGGCAGATCGCAGATCGCCCGGACGTGCGCCTCGTANNTCGTTGACGAAGACGTCGCCGTCGAACACGAAGAATTCGACGCAGTACGTCCCGACGATCCCCAATTTCTTTCCAATCGCCAGCGCCGCTACCCGGGCCCGTTCGGCCAGTTCCGCTGAGATGCGCGCCGGCACGATCGTCATGGCGAGCACGCCGTGGTCGTGGATGTTCTCGGTGACCGGGAAGGTCACGATCGTTCCTTCGGCACCGCGTGCAGCGATGATCGAGATCTCGAGATCGAACGGCACGAAGCTCTCGTAGATCAGCGCGGCGCCGCGCGCGGCCGCAAAGGCACTGCGCGAGTCCGATGCGTCGCGCACGATCCACTGGCCTTTTCCGTCGTACCCGCCGCGCGCGGTCTTGATCATCGCCGGAAAGCCGACGATCTGCTGCGCGAGTTCGAGTTCGCGTTCGTTCGTGACGCTCGCGAACGGCGCGACCGTGCACCCCAGATCGCGAACGAAGTTTTTCTCGAAGATGCGATCCTGCGTTAGGCGCAGCACTTCGGCGCTCGGCCGCACGGCCCGGCCCGCGTTCTCGAGTTCGAGCACCGACTCGAGCGGGATGTTCTCGAACTCGTAGGTGACCACGTCGCTGCGCGCGCCGAGTTCGCCGATCGCACGCAGATCGTCGTAGGCCGCCACGATCTGCTCGTCGGCGACCTGGCCACAGGGAGAATTCGGAAGCGGCTCGAGCGTCACGACGCGGTAGCCCATGCGCTTCGCCTCGAGCGTCAGCATGCGCCCGAGTTGGCCGCCNNCGTTCTTGCAAACGCCGCAAGAGATCGGGATCGCCCAGCGCCAAAATGCGTGCGGCCAGCAATGCGGCGTTGGTCGCGTTGCCGATCGCCATCGTCGCGACGGGGACGCCGGCCGGCATCTGGGCGATCGAGAGCAGCGAATCGAGGCCGTCGAGCGTCGCGCCGCAGACCGGAACACCGATGACGGGCAACTGCGTCTTGGCCGCGGTCATGCCCGGCAGGTGCGCCGCGCCGCCCGCGCCCGCGATGATCACTTTGAGCCCGCGCGCGGCCGCGCCCGCGGCGTACTCGAAGAGCAGGTCCGGCGTGCGATGTGCCGAGACGACGCGCATTTCGTGCGCGATTCCGAGTTCGGCGAGCGTCGTCGCCGCGGCGCGCATCGTCTCCAAATCCGAAAGGCTGCCCATGATGATGCCGACGCGCGCCGAGTCCATGGCCGGGCGTTCGCCTGCCGCACAGGGGCGACCTCGATGGCGCGACAACCCGAGGGGAGATGGCTCGCTTTCTCCTCGGCGTCAACTACTGGCCGCGCTCGAGCGCGATGGCGATGTGGTCGCGCTTCGATCTCGGCGAGATCGATGAAGACTTCGCCCGGATCGCGGCGCTGGGGCTCGACGTCGTGCGCTTCTTCCTCTTATGGGAAGCGTTTTCGCCGACGGCACACGCGATCGACGAGGTCGCGCTGCGGCGTTTCATCGAGGTGCTCGATCGCGCGCACGCGCACGGTCTGCGAACGATGCCGACGCTCTTCTGCGGTCACATGAGCGGCGTCAATTGGCTGCCGGCCTGGACGCTCGACCCGGCGACGCCGTCCGGCCGCTTTCGCACGATCGCGGGCGGCAACGTTTCGCCGTACGGGATCGGCGACTTCTACACCGGCGATTTACTGGAAGCGCAACGCACCTTCGCGCGCGCCGTGGGCGAGCGCGCGCGCGAACACGCCTCGATTCTCGCCTGGGATCTCGGCAACGAGTTCTCCAATCTGCGTGTGCCGCGCACGCCGCAAGACGCCGCGCATTGGAGCGCCGCACTGACCCACGATCTGTTCGTAACGTCGAATCTCGGCGTGACGGGCGGCACGCACGGCGAGGATCTGAGCGAAGACCGGCGGATCCGGCTCTCGTCGCTGGCCGAGACGTGGACGTTCGCGACGATGCACGGCTACCCGGCCTACAGCGATTTTGCGCGCGGAATGGGCGATCCGGAGGTGGTGCCGTTTCTGCACGAGATGACCGCAGCGTTCGCGCGCAAGCGAGTGTTGTTCAGCGAGTTCGGAACGCCGGCGAGCGCCCTCGACGATGACGCGGCGGCAGTGTACGCGCGCGAAGTGCTTCTGCGGCTGCAACAGCGCGGCGCACTCGGCGCGTTCTGGTGGTGCTGGACCGATTACGCGCCGGAACTCGCCACGTCGCCGCCGTTCGATCTCGCACCCCACGAGTTGCGCTTCGGCGTCCTGCGTGCCGACGGGACGGAACGGCCGGTCGCCGCCGCGCTCGCTGAATTCGCGCGCGAGCGGCGCAGCGTGATCGAGGCGCCGGCGCCGGCGATCGACGAAGAGGCGTACTATGCCGGGCTCCCGGCATCGCTGCGCGAAGCCTACGCGGCATACTGCCGGCGATACGACCACGAAGGGACCCAGAGTTGATAGAACGGCGCGTGATGATCGTCACCGGGGCCTCGTCCGGCATCGGACGCGCGCTGGCCGAACGCGCCGTGCGCGCCGGCTGGCGCGTCTTCGCAACCGGCCGTCGCGCCGAGCGCCTCGAGGAACTCAAGCGCGCGGTTCAGGGCGCGACCGGAACGCTCGAAACCCTCGCGCTCGAACTGCGCGCGAACGGCGCGCCGGCGCGCATCGTGCGCGAGACGCTTGCACGCTTCGAACGCATCGACGTCTTGGTCAACAACGCGGGCGCGGTCGC
>PLDY01000072.1:6768-9749 GCA_003136895.1 Candidatus Erabacter solicola
TACGTCGATCCCGGCGCCGTCGCGACCGAGTTCATGACGCGCGCCGGATTCGCCGGACCATCGCCCGGCATAGCCGCCGCGCCGCACGAGGTCGCGCGCCGCATCTTCGATGCGGTCGAGACGCGGCGTTCGGTCGTGAACGCCGTTCCGTGGCAGACCGCGTTCGTCGCCCTCGGCGAATTGTTGCCGCAGTTGACCGACTTCGTGCTCTCACGCGCCCCGCAGATCGTCGGAACCGCAGCGATCACGACGACGCAGCCGACGACGCTGCTCGCGCCCGCAGAATCGGAACCGGCGCCCGAGGTGATCCCTTCTTCGGACTCGTCGCCGTCATTTGAAGAAGCGCTCGCGCCCCACGCAACGCGGATGCGCAAACTGAATCTCAGTAGCACCTTCGTCGCGAGCCTGCTCGTACCGGGCCGAGAACTCGAACTCGGCGACGTTGCGCTCCAGTGGGCCGGCATGCCGAACAAGAACGAACGCGCACTCACGCGCGAGGTTCTGGAAGCGCTTGCCGACGCCGGGTTTGTCGCGCGTAACGGTGACGAGCGGTACACCGCGGTCAAGTCGCCGAGCGAGGCTGCCGACCCCGCCTCGAATTCGGGGGACATCGACGAAGGAGAGGATACCCCGAGTTGAATATCTTGGCCTAATAGGTACCAAGTATTCTCAGGGTTCGCCCTCACAAGCTTTATCGTTAGGTATACCTCTCTTAATTATGGGGCTTGAAACAGCGTGTATCGTCAACCAATACCGATGACGGCGAGAGTCCGCGGAAACGCTGCGACGCTCTCGTTGATCGGGCTAACGCTGGCAATTGTGATCATGCTCGCGATCGGCACCGGCAAGTTGTTGAAGAGCGATGCCGATTATCAAGAGCGGGCTCTGCGCGTTGTCACGTTGCGCGCCGACGCAGTCCGTTTGCAGTTGGACCAGGAGACGGGTCTGCGCGGCTACATTGCCACCCGGGATGCCTCATTTCTGCGGCCGTACACCGACGCGTTGCCGCAACTCGACGCCATCCTGCCGCAATTGGACGCGGCAAGCGCAGGCCTCGGAATCTCCGGGACGTCGGCCGTCTCAGCGATGCGCGAGATACATGCGTCGTGGCTCAACGGCGTCGCCCGCCCGCTCTTAGCCGACCATCTCACGAAGCAGGGCTCCATGGCACTCCAACGCCGCGGCAGAGATCTGATCGACCGCTACCGGTCGATCAACTTGCAGTTTGCCACGGATCTCGAGGAGGGCATCCGCAAGCACGCTCGTGAGACCGCGCAGACCTTCACGCTCCTCGCATCGCTCGCGGGATTAGCCGTGCTGGTGGGAACCGTTACCCTGGCATACGTCGTTCGTAACCAGGCGCGCCTCGCCAGCACCGTCAATCGCCAGCGTTCGTTCGTCGACGATCTGCAGCGCGTCTACATCAGCCGGCTAGAGGCGCTTCCCGGAACCAAGAGCGCCTCCGCGTATATCTCGGCGACGCTGGAAGCGAGCGTCGGCGGCGATCTCTTCGACGTGCGGCGTTTAGACGACGAACACGGGTATCTGTTGATCGCCGACGTCAGCGGGAAAGGCGTGCCCGCTGCCGTCGATACGGCGAAGATTCGCTTCAGCATCAGCGCCTTGGCGAGGAACGCGAGCGAGGATCCGGTTGCGATTCTGCGCGGCCTCAATCGTGTCCTCAACTGGTACCAAAGCGATGTCCCGCGTTTTGCCACGGTCTTCTACGGCGTGTTGAATTGGAAGACGCAGACGCTGCGCTACGCGAGCGCCGGCCACTCGTCGGTCTTCTTACGCCGCGGCGACGAGGTAACGCAACTTGCCGTCACCGGTCCGCTGGTCGGAATCGGGCACGAAGTCGATTTCGAGACGCGCCAGATTCAACTGTACGATCGCGACTTGCTCGTGCTGGCGACGGACGGGCTCACCGAAGCCCGCGGCCGCGACAAGTCGATCCTGACCGACGAAGGCGCGATGCAATGGATTCGCGAGGCCGCCTGCGACGAGCCTCAACGCTGCGTCGAAGATCTCTTGACGCGTTTGCGCCTGTATTCGCACTCAACGTTCCGCGACGACTTGGCACTTCTCGTCCTGCAGATCGACGCCGCCCAACTGTAGTTTCCTACCAGTAGATTTCTTCGCTCTTGTCGGTTGCGTCGAAGTGTGAGAAAAGCGCCGGGTTCGCGGCGAAGAGTGTTTTTAGGTCGGCGATGCGGGCGGAATCAAAGGGATGGTTGCGCAGCCAGTAGGCGCCCTTGTCGCCGTACGTTTTGGTCATCAATTGGAAGAACCAGATCATGCCGTACGGGTTGAAGGTCTTGGTCGCGGCGATGATGCGCGCGCCTTCTTCATCGGCTTGCGCTTCGATGTGGCGCGAGACGTTGGCGCTCTGCGCGTTGCCAAGCGCATCGAGCGCGTAGCCGGCGGGTAACGAGCCGAGCGGTCCGAGCAAGATCTGGATCGGGATGCTCAGGATCGTGCCGATCGTACTCATCGTCTTCGAATTCGACATCTGCTTGGCGACGTGGTGCAGCACCATGTGCCCGGTCTCGTGGGCCAACACGCCGGCGAGTTCGTCGCTGTTGCGCGCCATGCGCAAGAGCGGCTCGTTCACGTAGATGTGACCGCCGGGCACCGAGAACGCGTTGGGCGAATCGCCCTTGACCACGTGGTATGAGATCGGAAACGGATAGCGATCGGTTACGGCCGCGGCGATCACCGAGCCTACCTCGTTGAGGTGCTCGTAGTACTGCGAATCGAAGAGCAGATCGCCGTCGTCGCGCAACTGCGCAAAGACCTCGCGACCGACTTGTTCCTCATCGATCCCCGCCGCACTCGCCGGCGCGGCACAGCACAGCTCGCCGGCCGCACCGGCGGCGAGAAGACTGGCGACGAACTGCTTGCGTTGCATGTACAGAAAATGACCTCGGCGCGCGATGCCCAAAGAAAGTTCCATGACCGCGCGGCTCCGCCTTTTCACG
>PLDY01000028.1 GCA_003136895.1 Candidatus Erabacter solicola
ATCGTGATCAGCGTGTCGACCTTCGATTCCAACTCGGCAATACCGCGCTCGGCTAAGAGCATCCGCTTGCGGCCCTCGAACGAGAACGGCTTGGTCACGACCGCGACCGTGAGCGCCCCGGATTCGCGCGCCAGCTCGGCGATGAGTGGCGCGGCGCCGGTTCCCGTGCCGCCGCCCATGCCCGCCGTGATGAACACCAGGTCCGCGCCGTCGAGAACCATCGCCAGGTCCTCGCGTGACTCCTCGGCCGCCTCGCGCCCGATGTCGGGGTTCGCGCCGGCGCCCAGGCCGCGCGTTAAACCGTTACCGATCTGCACCGTTTGCTGCGTTCTGCAATTCCGCAGGGCTTGCACGTCGGTGTTGATCGCAAAGAAGTCTACGTTCGCGAGCCCCGCTTCGATCATCCGGTTGACGGCGTTGCAGCCGCCTCCGCCGATGCCGATCACCTTGATCGTGGCAGTACGCTCTGGGTTATATCGCTTGGACTCGGCCATCGATGCCTCCGCAAAGAGAGTGGTTTGTTCTTGAGGGTTTAATTCCACATTTCGCCCCACCATGAGGCTATTTTCCCGAAGACCGAGCGGCTACGACCATTCCAGATCGCACCTTCGCCTTTCGGACCGAAGAGCACGAGCCCTACGGCCGTCGCGTACTCCGGTTTGCGCACCGCGTCGGTTAAGCCGCCGATCATCGCCGGCACGCCGATGCGCGTGGGGAGCGCGAAGAACTCCGCGGCGGCTTGGTCGATACCGCGAAGCTGCGAGCCGCCGCCCGTTAGGACGATCTCGGCTAGCAAGATATCTCGCGGCAAGCCCTCGGCAATCTGCCCGCGCGCGAGCCGGAAGATCTCGAGAATGCGCGGTGCGGCGATCGCGTGTAGTTGCGCGCGGGTTACGCGGCGCGTCGTCTTGCCGTCCATGCTCTTCACCGGAAACTCGGACTCGCCGTGGGCGTCCGGAGTCGCCGATGCATAGGTTTTCTTGATCGATTCGGCTTCGGCGAACGTCGTTTTCAGGCCGAGTGCGATGTCGTTGGTCAAAATGTTGCCGCCGACCGGAATCGTCGACGTATGGATGGCGCCGCCGCCCGAATAGACCGCGATGTCGGTCGTTCCGCCGCCGATATCGAGCAGCACGACGCCGACGTGCTTCTCCTCCGCGAGCAAGGTCGCCGCCGACGAGGCCAGCGGTTCGAAGACGATTCCGGCGGGTTCGAGGCCGGCGCGATGCACGCACTTGAGCACGTTCGTAATGAAGGTGTTGCCGCCGGTGATGATGTGCGTATCGACTTCGAGCCTCGAGCCCGACATGCCGACGGGATCCGATATGCCGTCGTGGCCGTCGACTGCGAACTGACGCGGCAACGCGTGAACGATCTGCCGGTCCGCACCGATATCGATCAGTTTTGACGCCTCGACGACGCGGCGCACATCGGAACGCGCGACCTCGCGATCCTCGCCCGAAATCGCGACCACGCCGCGATTGTTCGTGCCCTGCATATGCGCGCCGGTGACGCCGACGTAGACATGCGAGATGTGCACGCCGGCCATGCGTTCGGCCTTTTCAGTAGCGGCTTCGATCGCGCGAACGGTCTCCTCGAGGTCGGTGATGACACCTTTACGCAAACCGGTCGAGGGTGCTTCGCCGACGCCGATGATGTCGAGGCCCTCGGGCGTGCTGGTCGCGACCACGGTGCACGTTTTGGTGGTGCCGATATCCAGCCCGGCAATGGTCGTACCCCAGGACGGCTTACTCATCGTCCGGGACGCAACTGAAAGACTGGGGCCTGTTGGCACCCTCCGAGCGGCATACCACAAGATATTGTGGTTTCCATCCACTGTTCCTTGTATATATTGTGTTGATATCGTGTCAGTACGGTGTGGATAAGCCGCCCACGCGAGCCTATTTTCGTTCGACGACCGGTGTCGCCGGCGCCCGCAAATCGATCGCGATGACACCCGCGACCCGCGCGCCGAGGGACGCGAGGATGGGCGCGATCAGACGCCGTTTGCGATCGAGATCTTCCTCATCGCCGAAGCGGACGCGGATGCCGCTTGCCAGCGATGCCTCCAGCTGCCCATACGTATCGTGCCGAAAATCTCGCAAGCGGTCACCGGAATTGGCGAGGGCGTGCGCGTCGTGCTGCAACCGGGCGAGTTCGGGATCGTTGAGAAAGCTTCCGGGCGCCATGTCGCGCACGCTCTGCGGAAGGTAGACGACACTCCCCGGCGCGCAGCCGCGCTCGAGGACCCGGCCCGCGCTATCGACCGTCAATGCGAGATCGTTCGCGCCGCGGACGCAGCCGTCGGGCTTCCGTTCGGTAACGTCGATGCGCACGCTCGCGGGCAACGCGCGATGAACGCCGGCGCTCAAAACATACGGGATCGCTTCGACGCGTCGCCCGATCGCGCGGGTATCGAGCAGCCAAACGTTGGCGTGCGCTCCAATCGCGGCGCGCGCGGCGACCTCGCTCCGCGCCACGCGCCCGACGCCGGTCACCTCGAGGCGTTTCAGGTCGAAGAGCGACGAATGCACGAGGACCCAGAGTCCGTACGCACCGGCAAAGACGAGCAACAGACCGAGGAACCAGAACGTTCGCAGGCGCTCGCCGGCCGTTGGACGGGAACGGCGCTGCGCGCGCGCAGGTTTACGCTTCACGTAAGAAGACAAATCGCTCGATCGCCTCGGCCACGCCGTCGTGTTCGACATCCCCCACCACGGCATCCGCCTCGGCTTTCACTTCCGCGGGCGCCGAACCCATCGCTACTGCGAAACCGGCCGCGCGCAAGAGCGGGAGATCGTTGTACGAATCACCGATCGCGAGGACTCGCTCCATCGGGATGCCGTAAGTTCGCGCGACGAGCTGCAAGGCGTTTCCCTTGTTGACGCGAGGATCCAGCATCTCGACAAAACCCGGATTCGAGCGTGTCACGTATGCGTCCGTGCCGCAAACTTCGCGCATCAGGCTCTCGCAAGCCGCCACGCGGTCGAGATCCGTGATGATGACGACCTTAGTGCTATCGCATCCGGCGAAGGCGGCGGGGAGCGAATCTACGACGATCGGATCGCTTCCCGCGATCGCCGCGTACTGCTCTACAAAGCGGTTGCGCTCGTCCACGTAGAATCTATCGCCAGTGTAGAACTGGATGTGGTACTCCGCCGCCTTCGCGGCGTGATAGATATGCAGCGCGACCTCATTCGCGAGCGGCCTCTCGAACTCGAAACGGCCGCTCGCGCTCTCGATCACGGCCGCGCCCTGGTAACAGATGATGGGACCGGTGATGCCCAGTTCGCGCACGAAAGGCAGCGCGCCGGTAAACATTCTGCCCGTCGCAAGCGTCGCGCGCACTCCCGCTGCCAGCGCTTGACGCATCGCGTTGACGACCGCCGGCCGAATCGGATGCAAGGACTGCACGAGCGTGCCGTCAAGATCGAGCGCGAGCAACAGCGGGCCGTCACCTCTCCTCGCGTCACTCACTCGTCTTTCATCCGCAGCACCGCAGTGCGCGCGTGCGCGGGTAAGCCTTCGAATTCGGCCAGCGCGGCGAGCGTGCGCGCATCGCTCTGCATTCGTGCCGGACTGTTCGCGACCAGCGACATCGTGCGGTAGAAGTCGGCCGTACGCAAGCCTGACGAGAAACGGGCCGCGCCCGACGTCGGCAGAACGTGATTGCTTCCCGCGATATAGTCGCCGGCCGCGACCGGCGTATCATTACCGACAAAGATGGCGCCGGCGCGGCGGACCTCGGGCACGAGGCTCCAGGGGTCACGCACTTGCAACGAGAGGTGCTCGGGCGCGAAGCGATCGATCACGGCGAGAACCTCGCTGCGATCGACCGCGTGGATCAGGTACGCAGTGTTGGCTAGCACCTTGGTAACGATTTCGGTCCTGCCGCACGCAGTCGCGAACGGGCCGTCCAGGAGCGCCGCGACGCGCTCGAGGAGAGCGCGGTCCTCGCTGACCGCCGCGACGCGCGCCAGCGGATCGTGCTCGGCTTGTGCGATCAGCTCGCCGGCGACAAGTTCCGGCCGAGCGGCATCATCGGCAACGACCAGCACCTCGGAGGGCCCGGCCAGTCCGTCGATGCCGCAGAGGCCGAAGAGTTGGCGCTTTGCCTCGGTCACCCACACGTTGCCGGGCCCGACGATCTTGTCGACTTTCGAAATCCGTTGCGTGCCGAAGGCGAGCGCCGCGATCGCTTGCGCGCCGCCGGCGGCGTAGAGTTCGTCGACGCCGCACAGGCTCGCCGCAAACCGAATTGCCGGACCGATCGCTCCATCCCGGCCGGGCGGCGTGGTTACCACGACGCGTTCGACGCCCGCGATCTTGGCCGGCACGACCGTCATAATCAGTGTCGACGGCAGCGCTGCCGAGCCGCCGGGCACGTAGGCGCCGACCGCGCCGAACGGACGCACGAGCAATGCGCTCAGGGTGCCATCGGCGTCGCGAAGTTCGATATCTTGCGCACGCTGCATCTCGTGGAAGGCCGCCACCCGATCGCGCGCGAGGCGCAACCCCTCGGCGATCTCGGCCGGCACGAGACGCCCCGCTTCTTCTAATGTTGGGACGTCAACGCGCAGGCTCGCGAGAGTCGCACCGCTGCAATCGAAGCGCCGCGTGTACTCGAGGAGTGCGGCGTCGCCGCGCGTGCGGACGTCGTCCACGATCGCGGCGACGTCGGCCTTGACGTCGGCCGATGGGTCCCACCCGCTCGCATAGAGCCCGGCCAGTTCGCTAGCGTCGCTTGCGGCGACGATCTTCACGCGCCGGCCAGCGCGGGATCGAGCCGCCCGAGCAGCGCCATGATCGCCGCATACTTGACCCTGAAGCGGACCGGATTGACGACGAAGCGCGCCGACGATGTCGCTATTTCGTCGACGACGACGAGATCGTGCGCCCGCATCGTGCTGCCGCTTGCAACCAAATCGACGATCAGGTCGGCGAGCCCGACGAGCGGGCTCAACTCGACCGAGCCGTGCAGCTTGATAATCTGCACCGGAAGGTCGCGTTCGGCAAAATAGCTCTCGGCGGTCTTCTCGAATTTCGTTGCAACGCGCAGGAACGTGGGCAACTGGGCCCCCTCGTGATAGCGATCAGCCTTGCGCGCCGCAACGACCAGACGGCAGGCGCCGAATCCAAGATCTGAGAGCTCACAGAATTGGCGTTCGGTCTCCCAGAGCACGTCCGCGCCGACGATGCCGCAATCGGCTGCACCGAACTCGACGTAGGCCGGCACGTCGATCGGGCGTAACAGCAAGACGCGCGTTCCATCTCCGGCCGTCACGCTCAGATTGCGACCCGGGTCGGCCGGAAGCTCGATTCCGGCCGATTTGAGACGCGCTGCGGCATCGGCGTAGAGCGCGCCCTTCGGAATTGCGATCGTGAGGCCTGCGCGATTTTCACTCACCATGTCACATCGAATTCGCGGATCTCGCCGCCGCGCGCGATGACGAGGCGCGGAATACGTTGCGCGCGCGCTAGGGCGAGTAATGTCGCCTCGCTCTGCCGATCGAAGTCGATGCGAACCGTCCGCCCGGCGGCGCGCTCGCGCGCGGCGATCACGTCGGAGCCGCTGACCAAGACGTCGATCGCCGGCGCTTCGCCAAAGCGATTACTGTGGCGCCGTTCGAGGGCGAGCAGCAGACGTTCAACTCCGGCCGACCAGCCAACGGCACCGGCGTCCAGACCGAAGTGCGGCAGCAGCTCGTCGTAGCGTCCGCCGCCGCAGAGCGAGAAGCCGGCCTCGCCGACGAAGCCTTCGAAGATGAAGCCGGTGTAGTACGAGAAATCGCGCAACAACGAGAGATCGATGCTGATGCGGCCTTCGTAGCCGAGGTCGGCGGCGCGGGTCAGGAGCAATTCGAGACGCGTGATCCCGGCCCGGCTCGTGTCGCTCGTGCAGTACGGACGGACCGCCTCCAAAACCTCGAACCGGCCGCGCATCATCGCCAGCCGCACGACCGCGTCGGCGTGTTGCTCGCGCCCCATCCCGTTTAACTCCGCGCGCAGCGCGACGATATTTCGGTCGGAGATCAGCCCTTTGCAGATCGCCGCTTGCGCGACGTTCAGTCCGAGCGTTGAGAGAACGCCGTCGATGACGGCCGAGTGATTGATGTCGAAGAGCGCGTCATCGAGACCGAGGACATCGAGCGCCTCGACCGCGGTGAAGAGGCACTCCGCGTCGGCGTGCGCGCTCTCCGCACCGATCAATTCGAGGCCCGCCTGCGTGAACTCACGCATGCGGCCTTCCTGCGGTTCCTCGTAGCGGTAGGTCGGTTGCACGTACGACAGCCGTAGCGGGAGCGGCGCCTCGCGCATCCGGGTCGATACCAGACGTGCAATCGGCGTCGTCATCTCCGGTCGCAAGGCCAGTTGCGTGCCGCGCCGGTCGTTGAAAAGAAAGAGCTTGTCGGCCAGGGTCTCACCGATTCCGGTCTCGAGCACGTCGAAGCGTTCGAAGCTCGGCGTCTGCGCTTCCGCGTACGCCCAGCGTTCGAAGACGCCGCGCAGCGCGTTTTCCACCGCCCGTTTCCGCCGCAGTTCGGCCGGAAGCCAATCGCGCGTGCCCGCCGGTAAACGCATTGCTATACCCTACGCATCGACGAGCGGCGCTTCCCACACGCGGCTTCCGCCGAATATCGATTCGAGCTCGTGCCGCACGTACGGGCTGCCCGCTATGCCGCGCGGCATTTGCTCGGTCGCGCCAGCGACGTGCACTACGATCGGAACCGTGCCGGGAGATTCATCGAGTAAGCGCGCGAGGGCATCGATCTCACGCTTCGAAAGCGCCGTCACGTGCCAGCCCTTCGGCGCGGGCGGAACGTCGCGGCGTTCGAACGCCTTGACCTCGTTGACCGTGACGGACAACTCGACGGGCGCGTCGTCGCCCGGCACCGTACCACGACGTTCGCGAAAGCGCACGCGACCCTTGATCGTGACGATCGCATCGGACACGAAGGCCGCTTGCAATTGCGCATAACTCTTCGGAAAGACGATGCACTCCACGCTCCCGCCCATATCTTCCAGGGTCGCGATCAGCATCTGCTGCTGCGCTTTGGTCATCGTCCGCCGCACTGCGATCAGCATGCCGGCGATCGTGACCGATTCGTCGTCCGGCCGCTCGCGCAGATCTTTGATCGGCATCGCGCCGCCGCGCGCCAGCGCTTCGGCGATATCGGCAAGCGGGTGACCGGAGACGAAGATGCCGAGCGTTTCCTTCTCCCAGCCGAGCGCTTCGAGTAATGCCGGCGCCGGCAGGGGTCGCAATTGCGGCTTGAGTTCTTCGTGGGCCGCCTCGACGGTGCCGAACAGCGAAGCCTGCCCCGACTCGCGATCCCGCGCACCGCGATTGGCGATCTCGAGCGCCGTGTCGAGCGCATCGAGTTGTTGCGCGCGATTGCCCGCTAAAGCATCGAGCGCGCCGCACTTGATCAACGCTTCGAGGACCTTGCGATTCAGCTGTTTGAGATCGAGCCTTCGAACGAAATCGAAGAGATCGGTGAACGCGCCGCCCTTCTTGCGCGCCTCGATGATCGCGCGCACCGCACCTTCGCCCGCGCCCTTGATCGCGGCGAGGCCGAAACGGATATCTTCCCCGGCGACCGTGAAATCCGTCAACGACTCGTTGACGTCGGGCGGCAACACATGGACGCCCATCTTCTTCGCCTCGTCGAGGTACTCGACGAGCTTATCGGTCTTGTCCCGCACGGAGGTCATCAGCGCCGCAAGATACGCACGTGGGTAGTTCGCTTTCAGGTACGCGGTCTGGTACGAGATCCAGCCGTATGCGACCGCGTGTCCCTTGACGAAACCGTAGCCTGCAAACGGCTCGACGAATTGGAAAATCTCCTCGGCAACCTTCTTCTCGATGCCCCCCGCCATCGCGCCCTCGACGAATTTGCTCCGGTAGAATGGAATCTTCTCTTTCTGCTTCTTGCCCATGACTTTGCGCAATTCGTCGGCCTCGGCCATCGAGAAACCAGCGATCTCGCGCGCAATCTGCATCACCTGTTCTTGATAACACGGGACGGCGTACGTCGGCGCCAGAATCGGCTCGAGTTTCGGATGGAGGTACTTCAACTTCGTGCGGCCGTGCTTGTTGCTGATGTAGAGCGGAATCCACTCCATCGGTCCGGGCCGGTACAGCGCGACCAGCGCGACGATGTCGTCGAGCGAGGTCGGCTTGAGATCGGAGACGACGCGACGCATCCCTTCCGACTCGAGCTGGAAGACGCCGGTCGTCTCCCCGCGGCCGAGCATCTCAAGGGTCTTGCGATCGTCCTCCGGGATTTTAGCTAGGTCGAATTCGGGCGATTCCACGCGCCGAATCTCGTCGACCGCGTTCTTCATCACCGTGAGATTGCGCAGGCCGAGAAAATCCATCTTGAGCAGACCGATGCGCTCGACCCAGCCCATGTCGTACTGCGTGTTGATATCTTCGTCGCCGATCTTGATGAGCGGCGCGTGATCGACCAGCGGGTCCTTCGAGATGACGACGCCGGCGGCGTGGGTCGAAGCGTGCCGGGCCAAACCTTCGATCGACTTGGCCGTATCGAGCAACTGCCGTAGCGGCGGCGCCACATCGTAGAGCGTCCTTAGCTCGGGAATCGACTTGAGCGCCGCTTCGATCGTCAGTCCGCCGGGGCCGGAGGGAATGAGTTTCGCGACTCGGTCCACGTCGCCGAGCGGCACGCCGAGCGCGCGGCCGGCGTCGCGAACGGCGGCGCGCGCTGCCATCGTTCCGAAGGTCACGATCTGAGCGACGTGGCCCTGACCGTACTTGGCGGTAACGTACTTGATCACTTCGTCCCGGCGCTCGACGCAGAAGTCGGTATCGATGTCGGGCATCGAGATACGGTCGGGATTGAGGAAGCGTTCGAAGATCAAGCCGAACTTGATCGGATCCATGTCGGTGATGTGCAGGGTGTATGAGACGATCGAGTTGACGACCGAGCCGCGGCCCGGCCCGACCGGAATGTCGTTGTCGCGCGCGTACTTGATGAAATCCCACACGATTAGGAAGTACGATGCGAGGTTCATCGAGATGATGACCCCGAGTTCGTACTCGAGCCGTTCGCGCAAGACCGGATCCGCCTTCGCGCGCTCCGGTCCATACCGCTCGAACAATCCGGCCTCGCACAGCTCGCGCAGATATTGTTCGGGCGACGTATCGCCGAGCAGCGACGGCTGGTCGTTGACTTGGGGAACGGGGAAGAGCGGAATGTTGAACTGCTTCTCCGGGACTTTCATGTCGATGCGCTTGGCGATCTCGAGAGTGTTATCGCAGGCATCCGGCACGTCGGCGAAGAGTCCGTACATCTCTTCGGCCGACTTCACGTAGAACTCGTCGGTCGCAAACTTCATGCGGCTCGTGTCTTGGACTGTCTTGCCCGTGCCGATGCAGAGCAGCACGTCGTGGGCCTGCGCATCCGCGCGCGCGAGGTAATGCGAGTCGTTGGTCGCGACCAGCGGCACGTTCATCTCACGGGCAAGCTTGATCAGGCCGTCGTTGATGACATCCTGCTCGGGAATGCCGTGACGCATGATCTCGACGTAGAACCGGTCGCCGAAGATCTCTTGATAGACTTTGGCGGCTTTCTTGGCGCCCTCATAATCATTGCGCAGCAGCGGTTGCGCGCAGAGCCCGGACATACAGCCCGAGAGGACGATCAAGCCGCTGTTGTGCTTGGCGAGCAGATCCAGATCGATGCGCGGCTTATAATAGTAGCCTTCGAGAAAGCCTTTCGAGATTAGCGCGACCAGGTTCCGGTATCCGACGAGATCGGCGGCGAGCAAGGTCACGTGCGCTTCGTCGCGCACCGTTCGGTCGAAACGGCCGCGCGGCGCGATGTAGGCTTCGCAGCCGACGATGGGCACGAGCGAGTGGTCGCGCGCGGCGTAGTAAAACTCCATCGCTCCGAACATGACCCCGTGGTCGGTGAGCGCGACCCCGGGCGCGCCGTCGTCGGCGGTCCGCCGGCAGAGGGAGTCAATGCGACAAGCCCCGTCCAACAGCGAATACTCGCTATGGACGTGAAGGTGAACGAAGGAACTCAAAGAGCGGTGGTGACCTCGGGCAAAACTCGCGGCGGCTTCGCCGGTGTTTTTCCGGCTGACGGACGGCCCCCCTGTAGACTGCGACCAACCCGGCGCCCGGCGACCAGGCTCCAAGACCGTGCGACGTTAATCGTGTGGGGGCCCTAATCTGGTGATATAAGATGAAAAGAAGTTTCATGACGAGGGGACCCGAGGTTTGATCAAACACGACATCGTCGTCGTCGGCGGTGGGTTAGCCGGAATGCGCGCCGCGGTCGAGGCGGCCGAGGGCGGCGCCGACGTTGCCGTCGTTTCGAAGATGCACCCCGTGCGCAGCCATTCCGGCGCGGCGCAGGGCGGCATCAATGCGGCCCTCGGCAACCGCGAGGACGACTCCACCGAGAATCATGCCTTCGACTGCGTGAAGGGCTCGGATTATCTGGGCGACCAGGACGCGATCGAGGCCATGGCCGAGGACGCGCCGCGCCAGATCGTCTGGCTCGAGCATCGCGGCTGCATCTTCTCGCGTATGCCCGACGGACGCATCGCCCAGCGGCCCTTCGGCGGCGCCGGTTCGGCGCGCACCTGTTATTCGGCCGACGTCACGGGCCTGGTCATCTTGCATACCCTGTGGGAACAGCTCGAACGCTTCGGCGTCAAAGTCTACGAAGAGTACTTCGCAACCGCGCTCTGCGTCGAGGACGGCATGGGCGCGGGCGTCGTGGCGTACAATATGCGTTCCGGCGAACTGGAACTGGTCAGCGCCAAGGCGACGATCTTCGCGACCGGCGGCCTCGGGCGGGTCTACGCCAAGACGACCAACAGCTACGCCTCAACCGCCGACGGCATGGCGATCGCCTATCGCGCCGGCATCCCGCTGATGGACATGGAGTTCGTTCAGTTCCACCCGACGTCGTTAAAAGAAAACGGTGTGCTGCTCTCGGAAGCCGCCCGCGGCGAAGGCGCCTACCTTCTCAATAAAGACGGCGAGCGCTTCATGTTCAAGTACGCCCCGAACAAGGGCGAACTCGCTTCGCGCGATGTCGTTTCGCGCGCCGAATGGACCGAGATTCTGGAAGGCCGCGGTGTCGACGGCTGCGTCTTCCTCGACCTGCGCCATCTCGGCCGCGAAAAAATCCTGGAACGCTTGCCGCAGATTCGCGAACTCGCGCTCGATGCGACCGGCAAAGACGCGATCGACACGCCCATTCCGATTCTTCCCGGCATGCACTACGCGATGGGCGGCATCGAGACCGACAAGTTCGGCGCGACCCGCATCCCCGGCGTCTACGCGGCCGGCGAGTGCGCCTGCGTCAGCGTGCACGGCGCGAACCGTCTCGGCGGGAATTCACTCCTTGAAACGATCGTCTTCGGCGCGCGCTCCGCACGGCACGCGATTGCGTACATCAAGGGCCTGGGCGACGTGCGCGTCTCCGAGCGAACGTTGAAATCCGAGCAGGACCGGATCGACGGGATCCTCGCCCGCAGCGGTGGCGAGCGTCACCCAGCGGTGCGCAAGAGGATGAACAACGTGCTCTCCGATAACGTCTTCATCTTCCGCGACGATGCCGGCCTCAAGAAAGCCGTCGAGGGTTTGCGCGAGGTTCGCGAGGCGGCTAAGTCGATGACGGTCATGGACAAGTCTAAGACCTTCAACACCGACCTGACCGGTTTTCTCGAAACCGAGTTTCTGATCGATATCGCGCAGTGCATCGCGGCCGGCGCGCTGGCCCGGACCGAATCGCGCGGCGCCCAGGCACGCACCGACTTTCCCGAACGCGACGACGAAAAGTGGCTGGTTCATTCGCTCTTCCATAATACAGGCGCCGACCCACGACTGGACTTCACGCGCAAAGTCACCTTTACGAAATGGCAGCCCACGGTGAGAACGTACTGATGGCAAAATTCACCCTCGATCTCTTCCGCTACGACGAGAAGGTCGACGACGTTCCGCACCGCGACCGGGTCGAGATCGACTTCCCCGAAACCTCGACCGTGCTCGACGCGCTCGAGTACGCCAAGGCCGAGGTCGACGGCACGATCTCATTCCGGCGCTCGTGCCGTTCGGCGATCTGCGGCTCGTGCTCGATGAACATCAACGGCGTGACCGGCCTCGCGTGCAAGACGCCGATCAACACGGTCATGCGCGACGATCGTTCGGTCAAGGTTGACCCGATGCCCAACTTCGAGGTCATGAAGGACATGGTCGTCCACATGGACCCGTTCTGGGACAAGTACTCGCGCCTGAAGCCGTATCTTCAGCCGGCCGATCGCGACGAGGACCACGAACGCGAACGGCGCGTCTCGCCCGAGGACATGAAGAAACTCGTCGCCGTCGCCAATTGCGTGATGTGCGCGACCTGCTACGCGCTCTGCCCGGTCATCAGCGTCGATCCGTCGTTCGCCGGCCCGGCCGCGATTGCGTACGCCTACCGATTTATCGAAGACGTTCGCGACTCGAAGCGCAAGGAGCGCGTCGGGCAGATCTCCGACGACTATCTCTGGCTCTGTGCGCATTGCTACGCATGCTCGTACTGCCCCAAGCACGTCGAGCCTCAAGACGACATCATCGCCCTCAAGCGAATCTCGATCGAAGAGGGCTTCACGGGCGCGGGCCCGCGTCACGCGCTGGTCGTTTCGAAGACGATTAGACAATCCGGCATGCTCAATGAAAACGAAGTCATCGTCGGCACCGTCGGTAAATTCAATTTCAAGGGATTGCTGAAGATCATGCCGCTCGGATTGCGCATGGCGGCCAAGGGCAAGGTCCCGCCGCTCTTCCTCAAACCCGTCGAGAACGTCAACGAGATCCGTATGATCTACGATGCCCTGGAGGTTCCAGTCGGATAATGGCCATGACCATCACCGCCCCCAAGCGCCGCTCGAAGTCGGCCGAGACCAAGCGCTACGGCTTCTTTCCCGGCTGCGTGGCCAAAGAGTCGTGCACCGAACTCTTCAACTCGACACTGCTGCTCGCCGACAAACTCGGCATCGAGCTGATCGAGTTGACCGCCGCCTCATGTTGCGGCGCCTCCGTCCTGAACGACGTCAACCGCGACGTGGCGCGCGTGCTGAACGCGCGTACCTATGCGCAGGCCGAAGCGCTCGGCCTCGACGACGTGATCACGATCTGCTCCACCTGCACCGGCCATATGCGTGCGGCCAACAAAGAGCTGCTCGAAAACGAATCGCAGATGGAACAGGCCAACTCGATTCTCGGAAAGTTCGGCGCTTCGTATAAGGGCTCGGTCTCGGTGCGCCACTTGCTCTGGCTGCTGATCGACGATATCGGCCTCGACAGGCTGAAGTCGATGGTCGTTAACCCGCTCAACGGCCTCAAGGTCGCGCCGTTCTACGGCTGCCACATCATTCGTCCTGAATCGGTCAACGGCTGGGAGTCGTCGCGTAACCCGCACTCGCTCGAAGACCTGATCGAGGCGCTGGGCGGCGAGGCAATCGACTACGCCGGCAAGACCCGCTGCTGCGGCTTCCATATCCAGCTCGAGAAAGACGGCGTCGCCACCAACATGGTCGGGCAGAACATGCGGATCGCCAAGGACCTCGGCGCCGAAGCCGTCCTGACCCCCTGTCCCCTCTGCCACCTCGCGCTCGACGGCTACCAGGCCGACTCCGCGGCGCGCTGGGGCCGGACCGACTTGCCGACCTTCCATCTGCCGCAGCTCGTGGCGCTGGCGCTTGGCGTCGACGCGACGCAGCTAGGCATGAAGCGCCACGTCATCTCGCCGGGACCCATTCTCCAGGCGCACGACCTCGCGCCGATGCACGTCGCCTAAGCCCCCGGCTAGATACGAAGAAACCCCGTCGAAACGGGGTCTCTTCGCCTTGCCCCCTTGCTATGGAAGATGCTCGAAGGCGGGCCGCACACAGCGGCGCCGCGCTTGCAATAAGCGGGGGGCGCACCTCGCGTAAGGCGCCTCACAATCATATCGAAGGCGCGGGAATTGTCACGCGCGCAGTGAGTAACTTTACCGAAAAGTTACACCAATTGGAACCATTTGGCCCTACGCTAGTGTGACCTGGGACGCTAATCTGGGCCTATGCAAGGAAGCAGCCGACACGCGACGCGTGCGAAGCCCCCCGAGCGCAGACTGACACTCGGCGAGGGCGCGGCCACGATAGCCTTCGGTTTTGAGGATCTGTGCCGGCACACCATGATCTTCGGTTCGTCGGGCTCCGGCAAGACGACGCGCGCCTATAACCCGATGCTGACCCAGATGCTCGGCGATCTGGGCGCCGGGGCGCTCATCATCGCCCCCAAGACCGAGGCCGCCACCGAAGCCGCCGAGATCGCGAGGCGCGCCGGACGCGATATCCTCGTCGTCGAGCCGGGCTCCGAATTCGGCCTGGATCTGCTCAGCGGCAACCCCGACATCGATGCCATGTACTTCCGCGACGCCTTCGGTCACGTCGGTGAAGACGCCAAACAATTCATCGAAGCAGCCGTTTCTCGCATGAAAAACGCGCTGCGCCTCCTGCACGCCGCAGGCACGCAGTACTACACCTTCGAGCATCTGACCGCGTATTGCTTCGACGGCAAGTTCGCCGCGATGGTCCGCGTCCACGCTAGCGACCGGCTGCGCGCGCTCGCGCACGAATCCGACGAAGCCTGGACGATTCGCGAAGCGATGACCTACGAGGATACGCGCTTCAACCAGTTCACGCCCGAAACGCGTCGCGGCGTGCAGTTCACCGTCTCGCAGCTCCTCGAGCCCTTACGCGACGCCAAGATCGCTAAGACCTTCGGCCGCAAAGCGAACATGGTCTCGATGGAGTCGGTCTTCGAGGGCAAGGTGATCGTGCTGCACGTCCCGCGCTCGGAATACGATCGCGCGGCCGCGGCGATCTATACGATGGCCAAACGCCGCTTCTTTACCGCAATGGAGAAACGGCGCGCCAACCCGCTACTCGACCAAACGCGCCCCGTCGTCTTCGCGATCGACGAATACCAGCTCTGCGCCTCTGAATCCGACATCCGGTCGCTCGGCATCATTCGCTCTGCCGGCTGCATGATGCTCGCAACGACGCACGGCGTCTCGTCGCTCTATTCCGTGCTGCCGCGCCACCAAGTCGATGCCGCGCTGCAAAACTTCAGCCAGAAGATCTTCTTCAAGACCGACGATCTGGATACGCTCTCGATCCTCGCGCGCGCAACGCGTCACTCCTCGAACGGCCTGGATGCCGGCCTGCTCTTCGCGATGAAACGCGACGAGGCGATGTGCCATCTCACCGTCGGCGACGAGACCTTCGACGACGTCCTCTCGTTGCGCCCGCTCTTCATCTCCCCCGACTACTTTCACGGCGCGGCCGCCCTCGAATCGGTCGCCTGAAAAAGGACTCACCGGAGTCGCCAGGTAAGCGCCGCAGCATGCACATACATAAGTCTTTGGCGCTTCTCTTCGTGCTCGCGCTGGGCGTCGCGCCGCTATCTGCCGCCGCCGATCCCGCCGCGGCAACGGGACCGATGAGCGCGATGACCTTCTTTGTCGGCACCTGGAACTGCTCGGGCGCCATGGTTGGAAAACAGGTCGGAAAAGCCACCGTCGCGTTCGAGGTGGAGCTCGACGGCGATCTGATGCAGCAGTCGATCGACGCTCCGGCCATGGGAAAACGGCCGGCGTATCATTCCCTCGGCTCGATGGCCTACGATGCAAAGAAGCATCGCTTCATCACCGCCGGTATCGACCATAGCGGCGCGTGGGGCATTTCGTGGACGCGCGGCTGGGTCGGCAACGCGCTGACATGGACCGACATCGCGACCGCTGATGGAGATCTCGGGCACGAAGTCGTCACCAAAGCCGGCGCAGCCGCCTACGACGACGTGTTCTATGCCAAGGTGAAAGGCGTCCAAAAGGCCATCTTCAAGGCGCATTGCATCAAGGCGGCAAGTTCCTAGTTCAGCGACTCGTGTTCGCGCGTAAGAGCGCACGGACGCGCTCTTCGGGTAATCCGTAGAACGTAATATTACGCGCGCCGGATAGCGTGCGCGCGGATAACAACGAATCGACCACTGCGGCTTCGGTAGCTTCCGCCGTTGCGGCGAAGAGCGCGTCGAGTCTGTCGTCTTCGTAGACGTCGGGCACGGCGATCGGCGCGCCGGCGCGCGGATAGAGACGCGTCGTGCTGAAGGCAAGAAGCAGGTCGCCGCTCGAGGTATGCGACGTGATGCCGGTTCGCGCGAGGCCGAGGACCGCGCGCTTTGTCAATTCGCGCAATTGGCGCGCGTTGAGCGGGGCGTCGGTCGCGATGACGACGACGATGCTGCCGTCCGCTGCCCGCCCATGATCGACCCAGGACGTACGCGGAGGATACGAGGGCAAGTACTCTTTCGCGAGCATCCGCCCGATCGGCACGCCGTCGATGCGGAGTTCGGCCCGCGAGCCGGTATTCGCATTGAGAATCACCCCAACGGTCCAGCCGCCGCTCGCCGCCGTGCGGCGCGACGCCGTTCCGATGCCCGCTTTGAACGCGAATGCGCGCATGCCCGTGCCGCCGCCGACGTTGCCGCGCTCGAACGCGCCGCCTTTGGCACTCTGGAGCGCGCGTACCGTATCCTGCGGGCTAACGTGCCGGCCCTGAATATCGTTGAGTACTTGATCGTCACACTCAATCACAACCGGCAATGGAACATCGGCCCGGACGCCAATATCCGGCCAGCG
The DNA here is from genome assembly GCA_003136895.1 of Candidatus Erabacter solicola. Classification (GTDB taxonomy): domain Bacteria; phylum Vulcanimicrobiota; class Vulcanimicrobiia; order Vulcanimicrobiales; family Vulcanimicrobiaceae; genus Erabacter; species Erabacter solicola. The sequence continues at coordinate 16,713 of PLDY01000028.1, forward strand.
CGAGATCATCCAGTCGATGATCCCGTCGTCAACCTTGCCGACGTTGAGCGTGTTGGTGAACGCGATCGGCGTTTCGAGAAAGCCCGCTTCATCGATCCAGTGCGCGCCCGTCATCTCGCCGTTGCCGTTGAGGTCGTAGGTCGCAGCCGCAACGCGGCGCATCCAAATGGAATCGTTAGGGAGAATGACCGTCACGCCCGTGCGCACGGGCCCCTGCCCCGCGACGAGCGGGCCGGCCGCGCCCTCGATCTTGGTGACATGTCCGACGGCAACGCCATCGATATCGGTGATCGCATCGAGCGGCCCGGGCGGCAGAACGCCGATCTTGATGCCCGGCAATGCGGCGCGGCCCACGCTCTGCACGGCGAGCGGCAGTACCGCGAGGCCTCCCAGAAACGCGTCGCGGTTCACAAGGCGGCCCGCACTTCTTCATAGATCATGCGCTGTTGCTCCAGACGTTGCGGATCGATGCGCGTCCCGGCGAAGGGCCCATCCGCGACCGGTTCGCTCAGGCGATCTGGTAAGACATCTTCTGCCGGCGTCCAGCCAAGGCGCGCGTTGATGCTGCGCTTGCGCCGCCATGTCCGCTGGGCTTGCGCGCGCAGACTCGGGCCGTCGAGTTGCACGCCCGTGACCGCCGTCCACAACGCCGCGCCCTCGGTCCAGAAATCGTCAAAGCAGCCGCGCGTGAACTTGCACAAGACGAGCGCGTCCCACGCGATCGCCGTATCTTCCGCTTCGACGACGGCGCGAGCCCGCGCCTCGTCCGAAAGCACATTGCCCGGATCGCGCAAATCGGCGTCATACGCTGCCGCCCGATTGTGACATGCACCGCGAGTGCAAACGGCGAGCGCCAGCGCATACGTTGGCAATGCGCGCGGCTCGTATCCGGGCAACTCAAGACCCTTCACGTGCAGCGCAAAGGCCTCGGCTTGCGGTCCGATCTTACGTGCAGCCGCGCGCACACCGAGCGCTAGCGTTGCGCCCGCGCCCTCGCCGCGCGCGATCGCATCGATCGCGGGTCCGAGGACGGCGCCATTTCCAAAGCGAAGCGGCGTGCCGAACGCCTCGGTGTCGATGAGGCCGCGCTCCGCGCATTCCATGGCGAACGCGATGGCGCCGCCGGCCGAGATCGTATCGAGGCCGTAATCGTCGCAGCGAGCGATCGCATCCAGGACCGCGTCGAGATCGTCGACGCCGCAATTTGGACCAAAGGCCCAGACCGATTCATATTCGCTGGCAGCCGCTTTACCTTTGCTCTTGCCGTCGCCCGCACGGCGCACGTACATGTGCTCGCACTGCACCGGACAATGTGCGCAACCGCCGCGCCGTTCGAGATAGGCCTCGGGCGCTTCGCGAGCGCGTTCGGGCGTGACGCGTTCCGCGCCCTCGAATGAAGCTTGTGCGAAGTTGCGCGTCGGCAGCATACCCATGCGCTGCAGTACGCGCAGGTTCGCGCCGGTTCCCAATACCCGGTACTTCGCGGTCGCCGTTCCGAGCGAACGCTCACGCAGATCGCGCGCAATCTTCTGGACGCGCTCCGGATCGGCGAGCGGCAGCGACGAATCGCCCTGACCTAGGAGCGCGATCGCCTTGAGCCGTTTGGAACCCATGACGGCACCGGCGCCGCCGCGGCCCGCTTGGCGTCCGTCGTTGTCGATCGTCGCGAAGCGAACCTGGTTTTCTCCGGCCATGCCGATCGCGGCAACGCGCCACTTCGGATCGCCGAGTTGCGTCCGCAAGCGTTTCGTCGTCTCGGCTGGGCTCGCGCCAAGCAACTCGGTCGCATCGAGAAAGCGGACGCTCTCGCGGTCGATAGCGAGCGCGATCCATTCCGACGCCGCACCGCGAATGACGAGACCGGCTAGACCAAGGCGGCGTAGCGCTCCCGACCAATGGCTCGACGAGAGTCCGTCGGTCAGTCGCTCCGTCAATGGCGAGACCGTCGCGATCGCATGTTTCGTCGCCGCAGGCACCGCCGTTGCGGCAAACGGGCCGGGAGCAAAGACTAGAGCATTCTCGGCCGAGAGCGGATCGATTGGCCCCGCGATCTCGGCATCGAGCAAGGCGATCGCAAGGCTGGCTCCGCCGAGTTCGGCCTGCGCGACGTGCTCGCTGACGCGTTCGAACGTGCGCGCGCCGAGATCGACGTAAAGCACATCGCTCGTCGTACGGGCCGCATCGACACTGCCGGCAGAAAGGGTCGTCACGTTTAGGATGACCCGGTGCCCCGGCGCGGGGTTTCCCCGGATGCGAAAAGCCCGCGAGGCTCTCCGGCGCTCGCGGACTTTTCGACTACCGCTGGTTCGTTACTGTCCGGCCTGACGGAGCGGACGGTCGACCTGGATCGTCACGGTCGAGGATCTTGGGATGTGGAAGTCGCTCTTGAGGTTGTTTCCGTAGAGGAAACCACCGGCCGCGCCGGCGATTCCGCCGCCGCTCGTATGCAAGATGACCTTGCCCAGGGCGTTGCCGACAAGCATGCCGGCGAGCGCCCCGATCGCCTGTTGCGGAACGGCGCTCGAGCGCTTCTCATCCGCCGTCGTAACGTGGCCCGCGATCGGCATCGTGCGCCCGTCCGGGAAGACGATACGATCGAAGGTCAGCCCCAACTGCGGCTGCCTTCCTTGGCCCGCGCGCGTCACGGCGGCGACGCGTCCCCGAATGTACGCGTTCGAATAGGACGGATCGTCGTTCGGATACGGCGGCGCGATATTGACCGAAAATTGATCGCCGACTTGCGCGGTCGCCGTATTGAGATCGGTCGAGAGCGTTCCGGAGATCATGTTGCCGGTAGCCAGGCGACTTGAGCCTCCGCCGGCGACGGGGCCGCGACCGCGACCGCCGTTGCCACCGCCGCCGTTCGTGGTAATGGCGACGGTCGTCGTCGAGTCATCGTAATTGACGGCAGCGCCGAGTGCTTGCGATACGAAGCGCAGTGGAACGTACGTGCTCGCACCGACGATGAACGGTGCGACATCCAAAACTTGCGGGTTGCCGTTAACGGTCGCTTGGGTCGAGCCGATCGTCAGCGAGATGTCGCGTCCGTTGCCCGTCGCATTGATCACGCCGGCCTGATAGACGACGCTCGCGCCGAGGCGTTCAAAGACTCCGCGTAGCGGTACGAAGACGCGTCCGGCGCGCTCGATCGGCGGCGGAGAGAAGTTGGTGACCTGGCCGTCGATCGTGACGGTTTGGGCCATCGCCGGCAGTCCTATGAGTAGCACGAGCGCGGCGGCGGCGCCACCGGCAGTCGCGGCCGAGCGTAGAAATCGGAGGTATGGCAAGGTAGTCTTCCTCTTCTAGCCCCGGTTAAAAAGCGGGTCATTTTCCTAGGGGGCCTGAGACGGTATACCCATTTTTTCCCAGGATGCTGCGTCGAGCCGGAGGCTCGCTTGACTATTCGCTTGGCAGCAATGCTTGGAGCCGGATTCGCACGGCGTCCCACTCCTCGCGGATAATGCTGTAGTAGGCGCTGTCGCGCGGGTTGCCGTTTTTACGAATGATCGAATGGCGACGAAGTATGCCCTCGGGCTTGGCGCCCAGCCGTTCGATGGCGCGCCGCGAACGAACGTTGCGTGCGTCGGTCTTAAACTGCACGCGCTGCGCACCCCAAACATCGAAGGCATGCGTCAGCAATAACAGTTTCGCTTCCGTGTTCAACGCGGTGCGCTGATACGCGACGCCGTACCAGGACCAGCCGATTTCGAGCGCGCGATCCGGCGGACGAATTTCGAGAAAGCGCGTCGTTCCGGCGACTGCTCCGCTCGCGAGGTCGATCGCCGCGAACGGAATCTCCGCTCCGCCCGCGGCAGCCGACAGCGCTTCCTGGATGTAGCGTTCCGCGTCGCCTTGCGTCGACAGCGCATCGAGCGCGAGCCATTCCCAGATCGACGATTCTCGTCCAACGTTGAAAAGGCCGGCGGCATGTCGCATTTCCAATGGCTCGAGCCGCACGTAGCGCCCTGACAGCGTTGTCGGAGTGACGCGCTCCATCTTAGCCCCCGCTCGGCAAGAACAGAAGACACGGCCGGTCGCCGTCGCTGACCGGCTCGTCGAGACCGCGTGCGCGACGCCCGTCGAGGAGGACCACGTTCGGCTCCAGCGGGGCGTGGCTCGCCGCGTCGAGGACGCTCCCGTCGAGTTGCGGGTAGCGCACGGCGAGCGCCGCGAGCAAACTCCGTAACGTCGTGGGCTCGGGTACCGCAAGATCCACGCTGGGCGACCCCACCAGCGCGCGCGCCATTCCGAAGAGTTCGAGCCTCACGCTTCCACCTCAACGAAGCGCAAGCTGCCGCTGCCGGACGGATCGTAACCGCCAAGCGCCGCAATCTCGGATCGGAGTTCGTCGCTCGCCAGGGTTTCAAGAAGCGCCGCGATCCGCGGGTCGTTCAGTTGTCGCGCGTCGATCGCAAGTTCGTACGGCTCTTCCGCGAGGGCGACGAAGTCGCAGCCGAGCGCGCGCGCCGCGGCGAGGATGCCGAGACCGCAATCGGCCGAGCCTTCGGCAACCAGCGCCGCAACAGCGAGGTGCGTGAACTCGATGCGCTCGTAGCCCTCGATCGATTCCGCTGGAATGCCGGCACGCGAAAGCAGCAACTCGAGCAGCATCCTCGTTCCCGCATCCTTCTGACGGTTGACGAATCGCGCGTGGCTGCGCGCGATATCCTCGAGCGAACGCAGCTCGAGCGGATTGCCCGCGGCTACGATCAAGCCTTGCTGACGCCGAGCGAAGTGTGCGAGGGCTACGCGCATGCCCGGTGCGTAGCGCCGGATCGCGACGTCGTTGTAGGTTCCCGTCGCGGGGTCGATGGCGTGTGTGCCCGCGATGTGGGTCGCGCCGGCTGCCAAGGTCGCCAAGCCCGCGATGCTGCCGACGTTCGCCGAAACGAGCTCGATGTGCCGCGCCGCAAGCCGGCCCGCCAGCAGATCGATCGCGACGTCGTGACTTCCCACCGCGAGCAGCGTGCGTTCGATCGCTTCGAGCGGACGCAGCGCTCGCGCGCGTACGGTCGCGCCGGCGCGCACGCCCTCGCTGAAGCGCGGAACGGTGATCAGGCAGTTCGCGCGCGAGAGCGACGTAATGACGCCCGCGCCGCGCCGCATCGGGGTCGCAACGATGCGCTCGCCAACGCGTGCGGCGACCGCGCGGACGTACTCTTCTTCACCGAGCGGCGAGAACAACTTGCGCGTCACGAGGGCGTCAAACTCGCGAACGTCGGGCGCGTCGCGTCCGCCCAAGCGTTCGAGCAACGGCCGCACGAACAGGTCGGCGCAGATCGCCGCGCTGACGGGATAACCGGGAATACCCAGCAGCGGAACCGCCCGCTCGCCGTCCTTGGCGACGGCGAGCACGAGTGGATGTCCGGGGCGGATCGCAACTCCATGCACGACCACAGCCCCGAAGTGGGCGAGCGTGCGAGCCGTGTAGTCTTCCGATCCGGCCGAACTCCCCGCGTTCACGATCACGACATCGCAGGACGCGAGCGCGCGTGCGACGGCCTCGTGCAGGCGTGGCTCGTCATCGGCGACCGGATCGAAGCTGACCGGCTCGCCACCGTAGCGCCGCACGCAGGCGCGCAAGAGGATGGCATTTGAATCCACGATCGCACCCGGCGCCGGCTCGACGACATCGGGCGAGACGAGTTCGGTACCGGTCGTGATGACCGCGACGCGCGGCCGCGCGAGGACTTCGACTCCGGGGCGCCCCGCTGCGGCGAGCGCGGCCAGATCGGCCGGTTCGAGCGTGCGGCCGCCGGCGACAACGGCTTCGGTCGCGACGACATCTTCGCCGATCTGCCGCACGTGCGTGAAGGGCGCGACGGCGGCCCGGATCGCGATGCTGCGATCGTCGCGCACATCGACCTCTTCGATTGGAATGACCGCGTCGGTTCCCGGCGGCAGCGGATCGCCGGTGTCAACAAAAAATGCATCGGCGTCGATCGCAAGCAGCAGCGGCTCCGTTTCGCGAGCCGCGCGCGTCTTAGCGGCGGCAACGGCGATGCCATCCATGGCGCAGGCGTGGTAGTGCGGCGACGACAGCCGCGCAAAGACGGCTGCCGCGGTTACGCGGCCCAGTGCGTCATCGAGCGCGAGCGTTTCACGCCGGTCGTAGCGCAACCCAGCCTGGACGAGCGCAGCATCGAAACGTTCGCGCGCCACCTCGAGTGGAACGTCTTCGAGAAAAATCGTTCGCCGGGCCATCGCTCCGCGAACGTCCTCCGGCTTCACGGAATCACGACTCGAACGATCGACCCGGCTGAGGCGCCGGCGCGGTCAAGCGGAATCTCGATCAAAGCGTCGGCGCGCACGAGCGTGAAGATCAAGTTCGATTTCCCGAAGATCGGCGCTGCGAGGAGCGTTCCATCGGTCTCGCGAGTCAGACGCGCGGGCACGTAGTCTTCGCGACCTGGCCTCGATGAGACATTCGCGGTGAGCCGCGCTTCAAGAGCTCGTCCATCGCCGAGCCCGTCGTCACTGGGCGAGGCGCCGAGCAGCCTGCGCACGATCGGACGAACCAAGCGCCACGCGACGACCAGTGCGCTGACCGGATTGCCGGGAAGGCCAACGACGGGTTTGCCGTCGCAGAGCGCGAGAATCGTCGGTTTTCCGGGACGCAGCGCGATGCCGTGCACGAGAATTCCCGGTGCACCCAAGCGCGCGATCGCCGCGGCGGTGATGTCGCGAGCGGAGACCGACGAACCCGCCGAGAGCACCAGCATGTCCGAGCGCATCAGCGCTGCGCGCGCGGCGGCGACGAGCGCTTCTTCGTCATCGGCCACGATGCCGTGACTGACGCTCTGGCCGCCGGCTCGATCGATCGTCGCGCTCACGGTAATGGTGTTGACGTCGCGCACCGCACCGAGTCGCGGACGCTCATCCGGCGCGACGACCTCGTCACCGCTCGAGAGCACCGCGACGACCGGGCGCGGGCGCACGCCGACTTGCGTGATACCGAGCGCATGCAAAGCGCCGAGATCCTGCGGCCGAAGCGTTGCTCCGGCGTCCAGAACGAGATCGCCGCTGCGAATATCCTCGCCGACATCGAGCGTGTTCTCGCCCGGCGCGGCCGCACGCAATACTTCTAACTCACGCTCGCGCAGATTCGTGTCTTCAATGATGACGACGCCGTCCGCACCGGGCGGGAGCATCGCCCCGGTATGCACCCGGATCGCGCACCCGGCTTCGACGCTCTGCTGAGCGACCGTCCCCATCGACACCTCGCCGGTCAGGCGCAGGTAGGCCGGCGCGGAATCTGAGGCTCCGAACGTGTCGGCTGCGCGGACCGCGTACCCGTCCATCGTCGAACGGGGAAAGGCCGGGAGCGTCTCACCCGAACGGATCGGCTCGGCGGTCACTCGCCCGAGCGCCGCAGCCGTCGCGACGCGTTCGAGCCCGCTCGCCGGGCGCAGGCGCGAGAGCAACTCGGTGAGGGCCCTTCCGGGGGGCAGGACCGTGAAAAGCTCGTTCAGCTGAGGGTACTTCCTTCCCGGGCGGGAAAACCGTCCGTTCTTCCGCCGGAGGGCTTGGCATTCTTACGCTTCCCGAAAAGATCGACGAACGACTCCGCGACCACCTCGCCGACCTCGGCCTCGGCCGTTCGAAGATTCACCGGAACCTCTCCGTCGCCGCTCTCTACGAGCAGGCACTCGGTAACGGCGAGGCCGAGCTCGGCGCCGATGGCCAGCTGGTCGTCGAGACGGGCGAACACACCGGCCGTTCTCCCAAGGACAAATATTTCGTCCGCGAGGCGGGCAGCGAGCAGCACATCGATTGGAACGCGGCCAACCAAGGGTTCGATGCGGCCCGTTTCGACGCGCTCTTCGTGCGGGTCGCCGCGTACCTGGCCGAACGCGATATCTACGCACTCGATGCCTACGTCGGCGCGGCACCCGATTACCGATTGCCGATTCGCGTGATCACCGAAACCGCGTGGCACAACCTGTTCGCACGCAACCTGTTCATCACGCCCGAGTCGACGCCGGCCGATTTCGTGCCCGAGTTCACCGTCGTTGATGCGTGCAATTTCAATGCCGATCCGGCACGCGACGGAACGCGGAGCGGAACGTTCGTCATCATCAACTTCGCACGCAAGATCGTCTTGATTGGCGGCAGCCGCTATGCGGGCGAGATCAAGAAGTCCGTCTTCACGATCATGAACTACTTGATGCCCTTACGCGACGTGCTTTCGATGCACTGCTCCGCGAACGTCGGCAAGTCGGGCGACGTTGCGATCTTCTTCGGCCTCTCCGGGACCGGCAAGACGACGCTCTCGGCGGATTCGAAGCGACCGTTGGTCGGCGACGACGAGCACGGCTGGTCGAGCGATGGCGTCTTCAACTTCGAGGGCGGCTGCTACGCGAAAGTGATTCGTCTCTCGCAAAAAGCGGAGCCGGAGATTTGGGCCGCGTCGCACCGTTTCGGATGCGTGATCGAAAACGTTCCGCTCGAACCCCAGACGCGAAAACTCGATCTCGAGTCGGATGCGAAGACGGAGAACACGCGCTCGGCCTATCCGATCGAATTCAATCCGAACGTCGTTCCGGGCCTGCAGGCCGGCCATCCGAATACGATTATCATGCTGACCGCCGACGCATTCGGCGTGTTGCCGCCGATCTCGCAGCTCTCGGCCGAGCAAGCGATGTATCATTTTCTTTCCGGCTATACGGCGAAGGTCGCCGGCACCGAGCGCGGCCTGACCGAACCGACCGCCACCTTCTCGACCTGTTTCGGCGCACCGTTTATGGTCCACCATCCGACGGTCTACGCGCGCCTGCTCGGAGAGCGTATCGCGCGCCACGAGGTCACGTGCTGGCTCGTCAATACCGGCTGGACCGGCGGCGCCTACGGCACCGGGGGGAAACGAATCTCGATCGCACACACGCGGGCGATGATCAATGCCGCGCTCGGCGGACGCCTGAACGAAGCGCTGTTCGTCTCCGAGCCGTTTTTCGGCTTGCGAATTCCAAGCGAGGTCCCGAAGGTGCCGCCGGACGTCCTCAATCCGCGCAACGCCTGGCCCGATCCGGCCGCTTACGACGCCCAGGCGCGCAAACTGGCCGGGCTCTTCGCCGAGAACTTCGGCCAATTCGAGCAGCACGCGAGCGACGGCGTTCGCGCCATCGCCATCCGCGCCTAGCTCGAGGCGGGATTCGAGGTTTCTCTCTTATGCGACCCTGCGCGTCGCTTTGATCACGCGCGCTGGATGGAAGCTTTGCCTGGCCGAGCTCTCTAGCTGCACTTTCTCATACAATCTTCAAGCGCTCGCCTGTGCGCCGGGCTATGCTGGCTAAGCTATGAACCCAGTCCGCGTCCTCGCGCTTCTCGCATTCATCGTAGCCTTGAGCCTGCCGGCCTTCGCCGCGCCGGACCGACGCATTGACGTAGCCGCGCGGCCTGCGGAACGGCTTCGGCAGACGCCGCCGCTTGGGCGCACGTTGCGTTCGCTTCAGCTCGAACCCGCTCAGCAGCGGGCGGTCCATCGCGTCATCGTGCAGTTCGATGACGAACAGCGTTCGTCCAATCCGCCGACGCGCCAAGAACTCTTGCGCCGAATACAGGCGGTTCTGACGCCGGCGCAGCGCGCCAAGTTCCGTTCGCTGATCGGCGAACCGCCGACGCCCTAATCGAGGCCGTACCCCGGGCTTTGAAACCCGGCGGGCGTGCATTCGTTTTCACGCATTGTGGCGTTATTGTTCGAGCCCTTGACCCTGCGCGGCGTCACGCTGCGCAACCGCGTCGGCGTCTCGCCCATGTGCGAGTATTCGAGCGTCGACGGCTTCGCGAACGATTGGCACCTGGTCCACCTCGGAAGCCGGGCCGTCGGCGGCGCCGGTCTCGTGATGACCGAGGCCGCCGCAATCGAGCCCGACGGGCGGATCAGTCCCAAAGACTTGGGGATCTACCGCGACGACCACATCGCCAAGCTCGAGCAGATCACGGCCTTCATCCACGAACACGGCGGCGTCGCCGGCATCCAATTGGCGCACGCCGGACGCAAGGCGAGCAACGCGGCACCGTTCGATGGAGGCGCGCCCGTCGGGCCCGAGGACGGCGGCTGGCGGCCGATCGTTGCACCGAGCCCCCAACCTTTTCTCGATACGTGGCAGCTGCCGCATGCGCTGACCGTCACGGAGATTCGCGACCTGGTGACGGCGTTCGCGCGCGCTGCGGAACGCTCGCTCGCCGCGGGGTTTCAAGTGATCGAGATCCATGCCGCGCACGGTTATCTACTGCACGAGTTTCTCTCTCCACTCGTCAACGTGCGCGACGACGAATACGGCGGAACGCTCGCCAATCGCACGCGCTTCTTGCGCGAAGTCGTGAGTTCGATCCGCACGGTTTGGCCCGATCGTCTTCCGCTCTTCGTTCGCATCAGTGCGAGCGATTGGATCGACGGCGGCTGGACGGTCGAAGATTCCGTTGTGCTGGCGCGCGAAATCAAGCCGCTCGGCGTCGATCTAATCGACTGCTCCTCAGGCGGAGCCGTACCGGGAGCCACGATTCCACTCGCGCCCGGCTACCAGGTTCTGTTCGCCGCCAAGGTGCGAGCGGAAGCGCAGATCGCGACCGGTGCCGTCGGATTGATCACCGAAGCGGACCATGCAGAGCGGATTCTGAGCGGCGGGCAAGCCGACATGATCTTTCTCGCGCGCGAACTGCTGCGCGATCCGTACTGGCCGTTCCACGCCGCACTCAAACTCGGCGTCGACGTGCCCTGGCCGAACCAGTACCTGCGCGCGAAGCCGGCGCCGTAACGGGGCTCGCGCCGGGCTAGGCCTTATATGCGGCGATGCCGGTGATGGCTTCGCCCAAGATCAACGTGTGAATCTCGCTCGTACCTTCGTACGTCAGTACCGATTCGAGATTGTTCATGTGCCGGATGATTGGATATTCGAGCGTAATGCCGCTCGCGCCGAGGATCGTGCGCGCCTCGCGGCAGATCGCCAGCGCCTCGCGCACGTTGTTCAGCTTTCCAAAACTGACGTGCTCGGGAGCGAGCGTTCCGGCATCTTTCATCCGCCCCAGCTGCAGCGCGACCAGCTGACCCTTCTGCAGTTCCAATAGCATATTGACCAGCTTCGCCTGCGTGAGCTGAAAACTCGCGATCGGCTTCTCGAATTGGATGCGGGTCTTGGCGTACTCGAGCGCGGTCTCGTAGCACGTGCGTGCCGCGCCGAGCGCACCCCAGACGATGCCGTAGCGCGCTTCCGAGAGGCAGGCCAGCGGGCCGCGTAAACCCGTAACGTTCGGCAAGATCGCCTCGGCCGGAAGACGTACGTCTTCAAAGACGAGTTCGGAGGTAACCGAAGCGCGCAGCGAGAGCTTGCGCCCGATATCGTTGGTTCGAAATCCCTTGCTGCCTTTTGGGACGAGAAAGCCGCGAATCGCGCCGCTGCGCTTTCCGTCTTCAGGATCGGTGCGCGCCCACACGATCGCCACGTCGGCGAAGCCACCGTTGGTGATCCATGCTTTCGATCCGTTGAGAATGTAGTCGGAGCCCGAGCGCCGGGCGGTCGTACGCATTCCGGCCGGATCACTGCCGAAGTCCCATTCGGTCAGCCCGAAGCATCCGATCGCCGCACCGCGCGCCATTCGCGGCAGCCAATGCTGCCTTTGCTCCTCCGAACCGAAGGCATAGATCGCGTACATCGCGAGCGATCCCTGAACCGACACAAAACTGCGCAGGCCCGAGTCGGCGGCCTCCAGTTCGAGGCACGCCAAGCCGTAACTGACCGCACTCGCGCCGGTGCATCCGTAGCCCTCGAGGTGCATGCCGAGCAATCCGAGCTCGCCGAGTTCGGGAATCAGCTCGCGCGGAAAACGGCCTTCATCGAACCAGCCGGCAATGTGCGGCAGAACGCGTTCCGCGACGAACGCGCGTACGGTGTCCCGGACGAGCCGTTCGTCGGGCGTTAACGTACTCCCGATATCGAGAAAGTCGAGAGGATCGGCTCTGCGCGCCGCCGGCGACGCCTTCATTTACGTGGTGGAACGCTTGATCGCGAAGGGCGAAAAAGCCTGACAGACGGGCATCATCTGCACCATATTGACGTTGACGTGCGCCGGCCGGGTCGCGACCCAGTGGATCGCATCCGCGACGTCGGCGGCATCGAGCGGCGTCGTACCGTCATAGACCGCTTTCGCTTTCTCGGCATCGCCTTTGAAGCGCACCAGCGAAAACTCCGATCCGCTCGAGAGGCCGGGCGCGACATCGGTAACGCGAATCGCGGTGCCGAGCAGATCGGCTCGCAAGTTCAGCCCGAATTGATGGACGAACGCCTTGGTCGCGCCGTACACATTTCCGCCGGGGTACGGGAACTCGCTTGCAACGGAGCCGAGATTGATAATGTGCCCGCGATTGCGCTCGACCATACCGGGGAGGGTCGCTCGCGTCAGGTACATCAGCCCTTTGATATTGGTATCGACCATCTCGTCCCAATCGTCGAGCGATGCACTCTGCGCTGGCCCTAGCCCGAGCGCGAGACCGGCATTGTTAACCAGCACATCGATCGCCGCAAACTCCGCGGGNNCACCCAGGTCGCGCCGCAGCTCTTCAAGTTTCTCCATGCGGCGACCGGTTGCGATGACTTTGGTGCCGTCACTCGCGAAGCGGCGCACGGTCGCCGCACCGAATCCGCTGCTCGCTCCCGTAACTAAGACCACACTCGGTTTCATCGCTTAAGGACGCGCTCCAATTTTGCGAAGAGCGCGTCGAGCGTGCGTCCGTGCACGTCTTCCAAGCGCCGCCAAAACAGACGGCCTTCGGTATCGGAGAGCGTGGCGACGACGCGGTGGCTCAACTTCGTCTTCTTGCCGTCGGCGGAGAGATAATAGCCGTGCGTCCCGTCCATGCCTTCGTTCTCGAAACGCCAAACGATGCGCTCTTCGGGCACCGCCTCATCGAGGATCGCATGAACGCCGCTGTGCCACTCCTCGGTCCGGCCGACCGTCAGCGGACCGGGGCTGCGCATGAACGGCTGCGCCGCGAACGGCCAGATCGCGTCGGCCGACGTTCCCATCTCAGCTAGAAGCTGATAGATGCGGCGGCGGGTCCCGGAAAAGCTGCGCTCGTAGACGACGTCGATCGGAATCGGCATGTGCGTCTCTGTTCGCGCGAAGGAGCGTTTCTCATCCGGCCCAGGCCGCCGGGGCCGGCGCCGGCGTTCGCCTATTCCTCGCGATAAGACGCGTTGATGGTGCCCTTTTGCTTCGCCACGTCGAGCAGCGTCGGATAGAACTGAACGAAGGTATGCTCGACCGCGCCGTTCTTCGAGTGGCACTCGAAGCAGCCGGCGCTCTGCGGAAACGCTTTCGCATTCTCAGGCGCGCCATTCTGCGGCCCAAACCCGTAGTAGCGCCACGTTTCGCTGGTGCCGGGGTCCTTGACCTCGACGTCGTAGCCCAAGACCTCACGCTGGAAACGGCCCGCTTTGTTGATCGAGCCCTTGCCCGTCGAGCGCCGCACTTCGATCACCCACATCGTCTTGTCGGGCCAGTGTCCGGTCTCCACGAATCTCTGGTAGGCGGCCGTCGGCACGAAAACGTTATCGAATGCCGGGTCCATGCTCATCTGGGCGGCCGCGCTGTAGGACATGCCCATCCCCGAGGTCACGAACGTCCAGCTCCGGTAGTCGCTTGGAAAGATCAGGTTCCCGTCTTTGGTATACCGCGGGACCCCCGAGACGCTCGCAGCGCGGCCGTCGGGCGTCAGCGAGAGTCCGAGTCCGAGGAGCACGATCGGGCAAAGGGTTGCGATAAGGCTACGCTTCATGCCCTCAGTGTGACGACTCGGCCCGCCCCGGTCTTGAACTAAACGAGCGTCCGGTTCGCCGCTAGGCCGGCAGCAGCAACCCGGAACGTCGCCGGCGCGCCGCGAGGACGACGAAGACGCTAACGGCGAGCGCGATCAGGAGCGAGATATCGTCGAGCGCGAAGACGCCGTCGGCCAGTGTGGCGAGGACCGGCAACGCCAACAGCGTCTCGAGGACGCCCGCGCCGATGGCCGCACAGTACACGACCATCCAGGCCAGGTACCAGGGGAAGAGCACCGGGGCGAGCCCCGTATAGAGCCAGCCGGAGAAGCCGGAGATGCGTCCCGAGAGCAGCATCGCCGCCGTGGCCCCAAGTGCCACTACCGCCACGATCGCCTTAGCGATGCTGATCTCGGGACGCCAGAACGAACTTCCATGACGTGCGGTCGCGAGCAGCGCGTCTAGGTACGGATGCCCGCCGAACGCGGCCGAGAGTGCGATGCAAAGTGCTACGGCCGCGGCGCCGTAAGCTATCGCGGCGCTACGCGTCGAGCCGCGCACGAAGACGATCATTCCGATGATCAAGAATGGAAACTTGATGAGTCCTGCCGCGGCGATGAGCGCCACGGCAATCCAGGGCCGCCGTCGCGCGACGGCGAGAACCGCACCGAGCATCACGACGATCGCCATGGCATCGTTGTGCGCGTTGGTGACGAACTGAAACCAGAGCATGGGGTTGAGCGCGATTGCCCACTGCGTGGCGCGGCCCGCACCGAGCGCGCGCGCCAGTACAAACATCGCGGCGATGAGTACGACGCCGAAGATGCGTAGCGCGAGCACCTTCGCCGCGAACGTCGAACCGAGCATAACGACGAGGGCGTTGATCCCAACCCAGAGCGGACCGTAGATCGTCGGCCGCACCGGAAACGCATCGAACAGCCGCGCGTACTCACCGTGAAAGAAGCCGGCATGGCGCACGTACGCCTCGCTGCCCATCATCCCTAAGCCGACATATCCGAAGACGTCGCTCGAACTCACCGCGGGCGACGCCAGCGCGAGCAGCGCCAATCCGGCCGCGGTAAAGAACGGCAGCCGGCGCGCGATCGACTTCGGGGGCGCCTCGGAAGCGCCGGCGATGAGAGCGATAAGCGCTATCGTCTGCAGCAGCGACAAGAAGAGGGCCGCAAACGAAATGAGACGATGCGCCGGACCGACGCCGAGGACGTCGGCGTTGAGGTGATACGGCGCCGCGCTAAACCAGGCGGGCCGCCAGCCGTCGTGCGAGGCCTGATAATCGAGCAGTCCCAATTGCGCGGCGAATGCGACCAGCAGCACGATGGCGGCCGGCATCACGAATCGGGCGGGAACGCGGGGCAGCTTGAAGCGTAGCCCGCCGAACGGGCCGCGGCGAACGGCCGCCTCCCAGGCGACCAGGAGCAGGGCGGCGATAAAGAGCGGGCTCACAGGGGCCCGGGGGAGCGGCTCACCCTCTAGGCATCGACCAACCCGGCAAGTCGGTTAAGGAGAGTGAGGAGGCTGTGCACCTCTCCTTTCTTGGGGGCTAGGGCGTCGGGGAGGCCGGTTTGATGGTACCAGCTCACTTTACGTGTTC
>PLDY01000018.1 GCA_003136895.1 Candidatus Erabacter solicola
GTCTGGAAGACGCTCGGCACCCCGATCGTCAACGTAACCTCGCGTTTCGCCGGCTTGAACTGGAAGCAGAATAAGCTGATCGGGCTCAACAACATCGAGTTGATCACGGATCGTCCGCTCGAGGATAACCTCAAAGAGATCCGCGAGTGTAAGGCCGCGTATCCCGATCGCGCGATCATCGGCTCGCTGATGGAAGTTCCGGACCGCGCCATCTGGCACGAACTCGTCAAGCGCGTGCAAGATTCGGGCGTCGACGGCTTCGAGTTGAACTTCGGTTGCCCGCACGGAATGTCGGAACGCGGCATGGGTTCGGCGGTCGGTCAGCAGCCCGACATGGTGCAGAAGACGACCGAGTGGGTGATGGAGGCGGCCGAGGTTCCGGTCATCGTGAAGCTTACGCCCAACATCACCGACGTCCGCCATACCGCGCGCGCTGCGTCCCGCGGCGGCGCGAACGCCGTTTCGATGATCAATACGATCAACAGTATCATCGGCGTCGATATCGGGTCGTGGGATCCGATTCCGAGCGTCGACGGCATGAGCTCGCATGGCGGCTACTGCGGCCCGGCGGTCAAACCGATCGCACTCAACATGGTCAACGAATGCGCGCGCGACCCTGAGGTCACGATTCCGATCTCGGGGATCGGCGGGGTCTCGAATTGGCAGGATGCGGTCGAGTTTCTCTTGCTCGGCGCGACCAACGTCCAGGTTTGCACGGCGGTCATGCACCACGGTTTCAGCATCGTCGAAGACATGATCGACGGCCTCAACAACTATATGGACGCACGCGGGATCGCGTCGCTCGACGAGATCATCGGCAAGGCTCAGAACAAGATCACGACCTGGGAGAATCTGAACCTCAACTACAAGCTCATTGCGGAGATCAACCAAGAGACCTGTATCCACTGCAGCAAATGTTACATCGCTTGTGAAGACGCGGCCCACCAGTGCATCGACCGCAAGATGGTCGACGACGTCGCGATACTGACGGTCGATGCGGCACACTGCGTCGGCTGCAATCTCTGCATGATGGTCTGCCCGGTTGAGGATTGTATCGAGATGGCGCGCGTCGAAACCGGTCTGCCGCCGGAGTCCTGGAAGCAACGTTCGCAACTCGTTACGTCGTAAGGAGTCTTGGTGGGAACTTTAATTCGCGGCGGCACGGTCGTGACCGCGACCGATACGTATCCGGCCGACGTGCTGGTCGAGGGCGAGACGGTCTCGATGCTCGGCCAAAAACTTGCCGAGGCGGGACACGATGTCGTCGACGCTGCGGGAGCGTACGTCTTTCCGGGCGGCATCGATCCGCATACCCATCTCGATATGCCGTTCGGCGGGACGGTCACGGCCGACGATTTTGAAACGGGGACGCGCGCCGCCGCGCTCGGCGGAACGACGACCATCATCGACTTCGCGCTTCACACCAAAGGCGACTCGCTCCACAACGCGCTGAAGACGTGGCACGCGAAGGCGGCGGATAAGGCCTGCATCGATTATGCGTTCCACTTGACGATCGCCGACGGTCGGGACGAGACGATGGCCGAGATCCCGAAGATCATCGACGAGCAGGGCGTCAACTCATTCAAAGTCTTCATGGCCTATAAGCACATCTTGCAAGTCGACGACGAGACGATCTTCAAGACGCTGCAGACCTGCGCCGTTGCCGGCGGTCTCGTGCAGGTGCATGCCGAGAACGGCGACGTCATCGAAGTCACGACGAAGCAGGCGCTGGCGGCGGGTCATACCGAGCCGAAGTGGCACGCCCTGACGCGGCCTGTGGAGTGCGAAGGCGAGGCGACGCATCGCGCGATCCGGCTGGCCGAGATCGCGGGGGCGCCGCTTTACGTCGTGCACGTTAGCAGCGCGATGGCGGCCGACGCGATCAGCGACGGACGCAAGCGCGGGCTCTCGATCTATGGCGAGACGTGTCCACAGTATCTGGTCTGCGATTCGAGCGACTACGATCGTCCCGATTTCAAGGGAGCGATGTACGTACTTTCGCCACCGATCCGCGACAAGTGGAATCAGGCCGTGCTGCTGCGCAAATTAAAGAACATGGAGTTGCACAGCTTCGGCTCCGATCACTGCAGCTTCAACCTTTGCGGTCAAAAGGAGCTGGGCAAAGACAACTTCTCGAAGATTCCCAACGGCGCGCCGACGATCGAAGATCGCCTTGCGATTCTTTACGATGTCGGCGTCAATCAAGGCGTGCTCGGGCTCAACCAGTTCGTCGCGCTTGGATCGACGAACGCGGCCAAGCTCTTCGGGCTCTTTCCGCGCAAGGGCACGATCGCGGTCGGCAGCGATGCCGATATCGTCGTCTGGGATCCCGCCAAAGAACGTACGATCTCGGCGAAGACGCATCACATGAACGTCGACAACAACGTCTTCGAGGGCATGAAGATCAAAGGGCGTCCGCGCTACGTGTTTTCGCGCGGCCTCAAGGTCGCCGACGGCGACACGTTCACCGGTCGCAAAGGCTACGGCAAGTTTCAGCGCAGCGCCAAGTTCTTTCCCGTGCAGCTCTAGGAGGGTCCCTTGGAATCCAAGGTTACGATCGGCCTCATTCAAGCGCATAACGACGTCGACGGCGATCAGCCGGTCGAGACGCACAAGAAGGCCGCGATCGAGAAGCACGTCAAGCTGATTGGGGAGGCCAAGAAGCGCGGCGCGCAGATCGTCTGCCTGCAAGAGATCTTTTACGGGCCATACTTTTGTACGGAGCAGACGACCAAGTGGTACGAAGCGATCGAGCGCATTCCCGACGGGCCAACGACGAAGCTCATGCAAGGCTTGGCCAAGGAACTTGGGATCGTCTTGGTCGTTCCGATGTACGAAGAAGATCAGGCCGGCGTCTACTATAATACCGCCGCCGTGATCGATGCCGACGGAAAGTATCTCGGCAAATACCGCAAGCATCACATCCCGCAGGTGCAGGCCGGCCCCGCCGGGTGCGGCTTTTGGGAGAAGTACTATTTCCGGCCGGGAAATCTCGGGTATCCGGTCTTCGATACCGCGTTTGCGAAGGTCGGGGTCTACATCTGTTACGATCGCCACTTTCCCGAGGGCGCGCGCATGCTCGGCTTGCACGGCGCCGAGATCGTCTTCAATCCGTCGGCGACCGTCGCCGGCCTCTCCGAGTATCTCTGGAAGCTCGAACAACCCGCGCATGCTGTAGCGAACGGCTACTACGTCGGCGCGATCAATCGCGTCGGCATCGAGACGCCCTGGAATCTCGGCGAGTTCTACGGGCAATCGTATTTGGTCGATCCGCGCGGACAGTTCGTCGCCATGGGCAGCCGCGACAAAGATGAGGTCGTGATCGGCGTGATGGATCGTGACGTGATTCGCGAAGTCCGCAATACCTGGCAATTTTACCGCGACCGTCGTCCCGATAGCTACGACGATTTGGTCGCCGGATAGTGGCGATCCCAACGCAGGTCCAGCTCGGCGACGTGGTCGTTCTGACCGACGCCACGGAACATCAGCTTGCGCTAAATGCGAGCATGTGGAACGACGACCTGCGGCCGTGTTCGCTCGACGAACATTCCTGGAAGGGCAGCAAATTCGCATCGCTCTGGATCGGCATGTGCATCTGCCTGCCAACGTACGCGCTCGCCAGCGGCATGATCGCGCTCGGGATGAGTTGGTGGGAGTCGGTGCTCACGATCCTCACCGGCAGCGTGGTCGTGATGATCGCGATCTTGCTGGTCTCGCATGCGGGCACGAAGTTCGGTATTCCATATCCAGTCTTTGCGCGGCTCTGGTTCGGAACGAGGGGCGCACATCTGCCGGCGCTCGCCCGAGCCCTGATCGCCGCCGGCTGGTTCGGCATCAACTCGTGGTTCGGCGGTCAAGCTCTCGATGCGATTCTCAGCCGCATCTTGCCGTTTTGGACCGGCATTGGCGTGCACGTCGCGATCGCATTCGCGATATTCTGGGGGATCAACGTTCTGATCGCCATGCGTGGTCCGCAGGCGATCGGCCGGCTCGCGCAGATCTCGGCGCCGACGCTGGCCATCGGCGCGATCGCGTTGCTCGTATGGGCCGTCACGCAAGTCGGCGGCTTCGGACCGATGCTCGCGGCGCCGGCGAAGATTCACGGCGCGACGTTCTGGGTGGCATTTTTCCCATCGGTGATCGGGGTCATCGCCTTCTGGGCGACGATGGCGCTCAACATCCCGGATTACACGCGCTACGCGCGTTCGCAGCGCGGCCAGATGCTCGGACAGGTACTCTCGATGCCGCTGACCATGGCGGCGTTCTCGTTCGTCGGTATCGCGGTGACGTCGGCGACGGTCATTCTCTTTGGCACGGCGCTCTGGAATCCGGTCGAACTCATCGTGAAGTTTCCGGCCGGCGTCGTCATCTTGGCCGGTATGGTGGTCATCCTTTCATCGGTAACGATCAACGTCGGTGCTAACGTGATGGCGCCGGCTCGCGCCTTCGAGAACCTGTGGCCGTCACGCATTACGTTTGCGATCGGCGCGGTCATCACGGGGCTGCTGAGCCTTCTGATGCAGCCGTGGTACGTGCTCGCCAACTACTCGACGTACATCTTTGGCTGGCTCGGCGCGTACGGGGCGCTGCTCGGACCATTCGACGGTATAGCCATTGCAGATTACTGGCTGGTTCGCAAGCGTCGCCTCGATCTCGCGCAGTTGTACACCCCGGGCGGGATATACTCGTACGCCAAAGGTTTTAACGTGCGGGCCGTGTTCGCATTGCTCATCGGGTGGGGCGCGGCGCTGCTGGGCTTCAGCACGGGAGTACCGCACCTCCCCCCTGGATGCGCGGCCGTAAGCGTTTCGTGCCCCACGATCGTTCCGTCACTCTACTTCCTCTGGAGCGGAGGCTGGTTCTTCGGCCTGTTCGGAGGCTTGCTCGCTTACTGGCTGTTGATGCGAGGCGACCGGTCCGTGATCGGCGCCGAAGAATATGATTCGATCACTCGCGTCGAAAGCTCGCCAACCGAAGAGCCCGCAGCGTGGGTCGAGAACAGGAGCGTCACATGAAACTCATGCCAAAAACGTCAAACGCCGAGCGTGCCAAGAAGTATCTGCCGGTCTCCCAGGCGACCTATTACGAGAAGCCGCTAACGCTCGTCGACGGCGAGGGCACGCGCGTTCGGGATAATGAAGGCAACGAATACCTCGACGCATTCGCGGGCATCGCGACGACGACGCTCGGCTACGGCGATCACGAAGTCGCCGAAGCCGTCGCCGAACAAGCGAAGAAGTTGACGCACGTGTCGACGCTCTATCTGACCGACGAGCTTCTCGATTACGTTGAGAAAGTTGCTGAGACCGCACCCGCCGGCATGACGAAGTCTTTCGTGACCAACTCGGGTTCGGAAGCGAACGAGACCGCGGCGCTAATCTCGCGCACATTCAAGAAATCGGCCGACTTTCTCGCGCTCGAACACGCCTATCACGGCCGCACGCTATACACGGTGGCGATGGCCGGGCAGAGCCAATGGCGCAACTTCGGCCCGGATATGCCGCACGTTGCGTTCGTTCCCAATCCGTATTGTTATCGCTGTCCGCTCAATTTGACGTATCCATCGTGCGAGATCGCTTGCGCGAAATCGGCCAAGCGCATCATCGAAACGTCGACGAACGGCGCGCCGGCGGCGATGATCGCCGAAACGATCTCAGGGGTCGGCGGCATCATCGCGCCCCCGCTCGAGTATTTCAAGGTCCTCAAGGAAACACTCGCGCCGTTTGGCACGCTCCTGATCGACGATGAAGTGCAAGCCGGCTGGGGACGTCTCGGCGACGGTATGTGGGGCATGGTCTCGACCTATGGCACGGTTCCCGATATCATCACGTCGGCCAAGGGCGGTGCGAGCGGCCTGCCGCTCGGCATCGTTATCACTCGGCCGGAATTAGCCGACGCATTCAAGGGGCCGCACATCAACACGTTCGGCGGCAATCCGCTCTCCACGCGCGCGGGCAAAGTGACGATTGAGGTGATCGAGAAGAAGCAGCTGATTGCCAATGCAAAACGCCAGGGCGAAAAGATGCTGGGCGGCATGCGCGAGTTGCAGAAGCGCTATCCGAAGATGGGTGAAGTGCGCGGTCACGGCCTGATGATCGGCGTCGAGCTCGTCAAGG
>PLDY01000074.1:0-8263 GCA_003136895.1 Candidatus Erabacter solicola
TATCCTTCCATTGGTTGGCCTTGGCGTCGAGCGCATTGCGCAGCTTCTCGACGGCAGGCAACATCTCGACCATTGCCTCGGCTGCGGCCATGTGCATCGCGGTCGGAAACGTATCGTTCGAAGACTGTGACATATTGACGTCATCGTTGGGATGAATCGGTTTCTTCGATCCCATCTGACCGCCGGCTAGTTCGATCGCGCGATTCGAGATGACCTCGTTGACGTTCATGTTGGTCTGCGTGCCCGAGCCGGTCTGCCAAACGCGCAGCGGGAAATGCGGTTGCAATTTGCCCGCGATCGCCTCGTCGGCAGCCTTGACGATCAGGTCCGCCTTTTCCGGCGCGAGCTTGCCCAGATCGCGATTGACGAGCGCGGCCGCCTTCTTCAGCGTCGCCATCGCCTTGATGACCGCCGTCGGCATCACATCGCGCGGCGTCGTGCCGTCACCGATATCGAAGTGAATCAGCGAGCGCGCGGATTGCGCACCGTAATACTTGTCGGCGGGGACCTCGATCTGGCCCATCGAGTCGGATTCGAAACGCGTACTCATAATTCTGACGATTTCGCCGGACGCGGTTCGTTCCCGGCTCGATAAAGGTCGCAACCACGAGCGCGGTCTAACTGGCGAGCATGAAGCGAGTGACCGTACTCTTGATCGCAATGGCCGTCGCCGGGGCGCCCGCCTTCGCACGCGCCGCCGACCCGCCGCCGGCCTCCGCCCCGCAGGCGTTGCCGACCGCCGCCCCCGACGAAGACCTGGCCACAACCGCGCGCGCCCGGGCCGAGTTTCTCGCGTTGCAGGCAGGCAAAGTCGACCGGACCCGTTACTCGAAGCAGGCCGCCGATGCGCTGACGGATGCGGTCATCGCGCAGGTGACGCCTCAACTGAAGGCGGCCGGAGATATCAAGTATCTTATCTATCGCGGGAAGAGCGTCTCGCCGAATAAGGACGTGCAGTATCAGTACACGCTCGTGCTGACGAACTACACAGGCACGCTGCTCTTCGTACTCACGCCCGACGATAAGATCGACGGCATCAACCTCAGCTAGGTGGCTGCCGAAGCACTCGTTTACGGAACCTATTCTCAGAGCGAACTGAACCGGCAGTACGATGCGGCCGGCACGGTTCCGAGCGTCGACCCGTACTTCGAACGCTTCGCTACCGAGAGCGCGCGCGAACGCGCGAAACTGGAGAACGAACTCGACGTCGCGTATGGGAGCGGCGAACGCGAACGGCTCGACCTGTTTCCCGCAACCGACTCAGGCGCACCGCTCTTCATCTTCATTCACGGCGGCTACTGGCGGCGGCTCGACAAGAGTTTCTTTTCGTTCGTGGCCGGCCCGATCGCGCGCGCCGGCGGCGCGACCGCGGTCATCAACTATCCGCTCGCGCCCGAAGCCGCGCTCGACCAGATCGTGCGCTCGACGCAAACGGCCCTCGCTTGGCTTGCCAAGAACGCGCATCGCGCGAACGCCGATCCGCGTCGCTTCTTTGCCGGTGGTCATTCGGCCGGCGGCCAACTCGCCGGGATGCTTGCCGCCGACGAACGCATCCGCGGGATCTTTCCGATCAGCGGCCTCTTCGATCTGGAACCGGTCCGCCTCTCGCACGTCAACGAGTGGATGACTCTCGATAGCGCATCGGCGGCTCGCAATAGTCCGCTGCTGCATCTGCCCGCGCACAAGATGCAGTTGATCGCGTCGGCCGGAGGCGCCGAGACCGACGAGTTTCGCCGTCAGTCGCGCAGTTACGTTGAGGCCTGGTCGAAGCTCGGCTATCCCGCCACGCTGCTCGAGCCCGCCGGCCACAACCACTTCAGCGTCGTCCTCGAATTCGCCGACGAAGAGAGCGACCTCACGCAGGCTCTGTTAAGGATGCTCTTCTAACTCGACGCTCCGGCGTAGGCTGCCGCGATGGTATCGGCATAGCGCTGTTCGACGACGCGCCGTTTGACTTTGAGCGTCTGCGAGAGTTCGTCGGCCTCGATCGTGAGATCGCGCGGAAGCAGCGCGATCCGCCGGACCTGTTCGAAGGTTGCCAGATCGGCTGTGCTCGCCGCAACCTGCTTACGAACGAATTCCCTCACGTCATCGCGTCGCGAAATCTCCTCGCTCGACGCCGACGCCGGAATGGCGAACTGACGCCGCAGCAGATCCCAGTTGGGCGCGATGAGCCCGACCGGGAACGGCCGGCCGTCGCCGACCACGAAGACCTGCGAGACGTACATCGAGCGCTTGATCGCGGCTTCGACCCGGCTCGGCGCGACGTATTTCCCGTTCGAGGTCTTGATCAGCTCTTTCTTGCGATCGGTGATGTAGAGATAACCGTCCCGGTCGATCGTGCCGATATCGCCGGTCATGAACCAGCCCTCGGCATCGAACGGCTGCGCGCCCTCCAGATGATAGTAGCCCTTCATCACGTTGGGCCCTTTGACGAGTACTTCACCGTCGGCGGCGATCTTGATCTCCACGCCGGCGATCGGCGGCCCGACGCTGCCGTAGCGAATGCTTCGGACGCGATTGACCGTCACGACCGGTGACGTCTCGGTCAATCCATAGCCTTCACAGATCGGCACGCCGAAGGCCGCAAACGTCAGCGCGATATCGCGGTGTAACGGTGCGCTGCCGCTGATCAAGTAGTCGACGCGGTCGAGTCCCAGCGCGGGCGGAATCTTCGAAAGCACCAAACGCTTAGCCAGCCAAAACTGCAGCCCCAAAGAAAATGGAACCGGCAGGCCGTCGACTCGTTTGGTCATGTAGCGTTGACCGGTCTCGAGCGCCCACGGCACGAGCTTGGCCTGAAGGCCACCCGAAGCTTTGGCTTTGCCGATCACGCCGGCCAGGACGCGCTCGAAGATGCGCGGCACGAGGGCCATCTTTTGGGGCCGCACCGACCGCATATCTTCGAGCAGAAAATCCGGCTGCGTGATATAGAAATCGCATTGATCCTGAACGAAGCCGAGCATATCGTTGTGCTCGAAGATGTGCGCGAAGGGTAGCACCGAGAGCACCACGTCGCCGGCCTTGATGCTCGCGTCTTGAAACGATGCACGCGACGTGGAGACAACATTGCCGTGAGTCAGCATCACGCCCTTGGGATTTCCGGTCGTCCCCGACGTGTAGATCAGCACCGCGAGTTCGTCGGGCTGCAGACCGTCCGTATAAGATGAAACGAGGCTCGAGACCACGCGCGCCAACGCGGCGCCTTCAGCTTCGAACGCGGAGAGTGAATCCGGGCCGTCGCCGTCGAAACGAATGAAACGCGGCGCGTTCGGGCAGGCCGCCTTCAGACGCTCGAGATCGGCTTGCGTCTCGACGAAGGCGAGTTTCGCGCCGGAGTCCTTGAAAATGTAGTCGATCTGATCGAGCGCCGAGGTTGCGAACATCGGAACGACCACGCAACCGGCAAACAGAATCCCGAAATCGGCCGCGATCCAATCCGTACGATTGTTCGAGATGAGCGCGACGCGATCGCCTTGCGTCGCCCCGGCGTTGCGAATCGCGCAGGCGATCGCGACCGCGCGAGCGAGCATCTGCGTAGAGGAAAGGTAGCGCCAATCCTTCGCTCCCAAACGTTCGCCGAACGCATGCTCGCGCGGAGCTGTGAGCGATTCTACAATCAACTGAGGAATCGTTTGCAACGGCGATCTCCCGGCGGCTACCTGAAAACGGTGCTTTCCAATGCCTCCGGGCTACGCCTCCCAGCTCTCAGAAGCCGGCTTTAACAGGTGCTCCTCGCGCGCGTCGAATAGCGTCTTTCCCCCAAAATATTGGAGAACGTGATGGCACAGACCGAGACCCGTCCGGGGTCGCTGGTGCGCGCGGAGACGCGCGCTGGAATACGCATTCTTTCGATCCACAATCCGCCGGTGAATGCGTTTTCGGCCGCAGTCTGCGAAGCGCTGGTTGCCGAGATCACCTCGGCCGACGCCGATCCCGCAGTCAGCGGGGTCGTCGTCACCGGCTCGAATGGAGCCTTTAGCGGCGGTGCCGATATCAACGCTTTCGTCGCGCCGCCGCCGCCCGGCTCCAAGAACATTCGCGATGTAAATGCGGCCGTCGAGAAGAGCGGCAAGACCTTCGTGGCAGCGATCGACGGCATCGCACTCGGCGGAGGCTGCGAACTCTCGCTGACGTGCGATTATCGCATCGGTTCGGCCACTGCGAAGATCGGATTGCCGGAGATTCTGCTCGGGCTGCTGCCGGGCGCCGGCGGAACGCAGCGACTGCCGCGTCTGCTCGCGGCGCGCAACCCGATGAATCGCGGCTTGGCCGGCGTCCAGATGGCGCTCGATATGATGCTCAAGGGCGAAGCCAAGACGGCAAAACAAGCCAAGGGCATGGGCATCCTCGACGAACTGCTCGAATCGGGCGACGTCGTGGAGCGCGCGGTCGACGTCGCGAAGGCGAAATCCGGCATGAAGAATCGCGTCAGCGCGCTGACGTTCATGGTGCCGCCGCCAATGACCGCCATGGCGCACGGCATGGTGCCGGCCGAAGACAAGGGCGGATTCGCCGCGCACAAGTTGATCGATTCGGTTGAAGCCGCATCGGAGATGGAGTTCAAATTCGGCTTGGCGCACGAAGCGCGCCTCTTCGGCGAACTCGTCGTGAGCGCGCCGGCGCAATCGGCGATCCACCTCTTCTTCGCCGAGCGCGAACTCGGCAAGATTCCGGGACTCTCCGACGACCTCAAGCCTAAAGAGATCACGAGCGCGGCCGTCGTCGGTGCGGGCACGATGGGAACGGGCATCGCAATGGTCTTTGCGAACGCCGGCATTCCCGTGCACGTCATCGACGTCAATCCCGAACAGGTGGAGCGCGGCAAGAAAAGCGTCGCATCCACGTATGAAAGCCAAGTGAAGAAAGGCCGCTTGACGGCGGAGAAAGCCAAAGAGCGCGCCGGCGCGGTGAGCTTTGTCGGCGACTATGCGGAAATCGCCGATTGCGATCTCGTGGTCGAGGCCGTTTTCGAGAGCATGAAGGTCAAGAAAGAAGTCTTCGCGGCGCTCGACAAAGCGCTCAAACCCGATGCGATCCTCGCGACCAACACTTCGACGCTCGACATCGACGAGATCGCAAGCGCCACATCGCGGCCGGCGAAGGTTGTCGGGATGCACTTCTTCGCGCCGGCCAACATTATGCAATTACTGGAGGTCGTGCGCGGCAAGGCGAGTTCCGGTGAAACGCTGACCACCGCGATGGCGCTGGCGAAGCGTCTGCGCAAGAAAGGCGTCCTCTCGGGCAACGCTTTCGGGTTCATCGGCAACGGCATGCTCTTCGACTACATTCGCGAAGCGAACTTTCTGCTTGAGGAAGGCGCGACGCCGTGGCAGATCGATACGNNAAAGTGCCCTATCGCACCTCGCAGATCGCGACCAAACTCTACGAGCAGGGACGGTACGGCCAAAAGACCGGCAAAGGCTTCTTCACCTATGAAGACGGGAAACGCGAGCCCGCGCACGATCCCACGGTCGACGCGATGATCGTCGAAGAGTCGAAGGCGCTCGGCATCACGCGCCGGACGATACGCGACGATGAGATCGTCGCGCGCTGCATGTATGCGCTCGTCAACAAGGGTGCCGAGTTGATCGGCAACGGCATCGCGCTGCGTCCCGGTGACGTCGATATCGTCTGGGTCTACGGGTTCGGGTTCCCGTGGTACCGGGGCGGTCCGATGTGGTGGGCCGATAGCATCGGCGCTAAAACAATCTACGACCAAATAGTTACTTGGCAAGAAACTCTAGGCGCGCATTGGCAGCCGGCAGCGCTGCTGAGGACAACCGCCGAAAAGAACGGCGAATTCGCACCGCATCTCAAGATCGAGGTCAAGAACTAACCCCATGGCGACCGAAGCAGTTATCGTCAGTGGCGCGCGCACGCCCATCGGACGCGCTTTTCGCGGCGCGTTCAACCTCACGCACGGCGCGACGCTGGCGGGCCACGCCATTCGCAATGCCGTCGACCGCTCCGGCGTCGATCCGCACGACTTCGAGGATTGCATCGTCGGCGTCGGCGTTCCCGAAGGCGCGACCGGCCACAATCTCGGGCGCGCCGCAGCCGTGCGCGCCGGTCTTCCGATCGAAGTCTCGGGAGCGACCGTCAGCCGCTACTGCGCATCCGGACTGCAAGCCATCAGCGTCGCGGCGCAGCGCATCATGGTCGACGGAGCTTCGGCAATGGTTGCCGCCGGCGCCGAATCGATCAGTCTGGTGCAGAACAACACGAACATCAAGTTCTTCACCGAGGAATGGCTCTTGCGGCACGAGGCCGATCTGTACATGCCGATGATCGAGACGGCCGACACGGTCGCGCGGCGCTACGATGTCTCGCGCGAACGTCAGGACGAGTATGCGCTGCAGAGCCAACAGCGCACCGCCGCCGGCCAAGCCGCCGGACGTTTCAACGACGAGATCGTGCCATTGCCGGCGTGGAAGTATGAAGAGAACAAAGAGACGGGCGACGTCACCGAAGTCTTCGCGACGTTGAATCAGGATGAAGGCAACCGCGCCGACACGACGCTTGAAGGTCTCGCGAAACTCAAAGGCGTCAGTTTCACCAATCCCAAGTCGACGATCACGGCGGGCAATTCATCGCAGCTCTCCGACGGAGCGGCCGCGCTCGTGCTGACGAGTTACGACTACGCCGAGAAACACAATCTCAAGCCGCTGGCGTACTATCGCGGCATGGCGGTCGCGGGCCTTAAGCCCGACGAGATGGGGATCGGTCCGGTCTTCGCCATTCCGAAACTGCTCGAACGGCACAACCTCAAGATCGACGATATCGATCTGTGGGAGTTGAACGAAGCGTTTGCGGTGCAGACCGTTTACTGTCGCGATTTGCTCGGCTTGCCGAACGAGCGCTTCAACGTCGATGGCGGCGCGATCTCGATCGGCCATCCGTACGGCATGAGCGGCGCGCGGCTGACGCTGCACGGCATCATCGAAGGCCGCCGGCGCAAGGCGAAGTATCTGGTGGTCACGATGTGCATCGGCGGCGGCATGGGCGCCGCCGGATTATTCGAGCTGATCCACTAGGCCCGTCTGCATGGATTGCGCTGTGGCACGGTAATGCCGTCCGTTCGTTACCCTGGGCCGAAAAAGATTCCGTCGATCTTTCCATCGGCGTTGATGCTGAGCGTCATGCGGAGGTTGCCGCCCGGCGCGACGACGCGGTAGATGTACGCGGTGCTCCCGTTTGCCGCGAGCTTCGAGAGGTAGACGAACGCCGTCGGAGTGCCCAAGGCCGCAAGCTGAGTGCCGACCTGCGCAACGAGTGCATCAGTCAGGGCTGCGCTGGTTGCTGGAGCGTACTGAGACCGGTCAAGTTTTTTCGCGATGGTCTGCGCATAGGCGTCACGCACGCGCGCAGTGATGGCGGGATCTTCGCCGGGAGCCGGTTGGAGCTCGGCGGCAAGCTGCGCCGCGCTCGGCGGGTACATCGTGCGAAACACACCTTTGACAATCGCGGATTCGTCGAACGTGACTGCGTTACCCAACACGACGATCGCCAGCCGTTCGGCCGGGAAATACACGTTTCGCGTGTTGAAGCCGGGCAGTCCACCGTTGTGCCAGATCTCTTTGTGTCCGTCGAGCGTATCCGCCACCCAGCCGGCAGCGTAGGTATTATCCGGCGTGGCCGGAAGGCTCACCGCCGTCGTCAATTCCGCGACCATCGGCAGCGGCACGATGCGTCCTTTGAAAAACGCGTCGTCCCAGCGCGTGAGATCGCTCGCCGTCGCGTACAGCGCTCCGGCGGCGAAGCTGACGTTGGACGACCAGATCGGCAGCGCCGTCTTATCGTCGGCGGAGTTGTAGCCTTGCGACACGATCTTCCCCGCCGGTACGCCGTACGAGATGCCGGCGAACGGCGTCCCGTCGAGAATGCGTTTGCGCAAGAATTGCGCGTAGCTCATGCCGCTGATCTTTTCGATGATTGCGCCCAAAATCACATAATTCGTGTTGCTGTACTCGAACTTCACACCAGGCTGAAAATTGAGCGGCTTCCCCGCCTCTAGACCGTAGAGTTCGGCCGGCGTCGCGCTCGTCGAGTAGAGGAACGGAGCGACTAGGGGGTTCGCGAGGAAATCGGGCAAGCCCGACGTGTGCGTCATCAATTGGCGAATTGTGATCTCGGCGGCGTGAGGCGCGTCGGGAAGAACCGTCGACACGCGCTGGTCGAAGGTCAGCTTCCCATCGCCAACGAGCAAAGCGATCGCGGCCGTCGTGAATTGTTTGGTGATCGAACCGATCTCGAAGTACGT
>PLDY01000074.1:8274-13035 GCA_003136895.1 Candidatus Erabacter solicola
CCAACGCGCGCACACCGTTCGGCGCGAGCACCAGCGAAAAGATTGTGAGCGCTACAAGCAACGTCTTCATTTCACAATCCTTCGTGCGCTTAGCTCGCCGCACCGCTTCCGTGCCCTCGATTGGCGGGCGCAAATTGCGGCTCCTCCAAGAAAAATCCCATCATCGCATCGCTTGCCGCCGGCCCCGGCGGATAGGTGTGCGAACCGCTGAAGCTTCCACCGCTCCAGGCATGGCCCATATCGGCGATGCGCCAGGCCTCGACGCGCACGCGGCCAGCGGCATCGCTCCAGCGTGCGATCTGCACACCGTCACGCTCTTGGATCGCGGGTCTCCGACCGTCGAGATCGAGCAGGCGTAAGAACTGGTGCGCCAACACCGAGCTGTTTTCGGGCGCGACCAGTTTGTCTTGGGCGCCGCTCCAAATCGTCGCGCGAAGCCGCTTGTAACCCGGGATCCAGCGCCCGCGACGCGCGACGATCGGGACGATGTCGCGTTCGGTCACGGCGCGGTGCATCGCCGTATGCGCGCTCTCGACATCGTGGCTCGCATGCAGCGCNNTGCGTTCGCGATCGATGCGGTAGCGCGCGCACGTCTCTTCGACTTGCAGCAGAATCGCGGCCGGTTCGCCGCTCTCCCGAAATTGATTCTCGGGAAGAAACCAGTTCCAGCAGCGCTGCGGGTTTGCGAGCACGGATTGTTCGGGATAGAGTACGAATGCGCCGGCCCGTTCCGCGACCCGGTCGAACTGCGTCCCGGCGGCGAAGTCGCTCGCCGTCTGGGTGCAGCCGTGCAAAGCCACGACGAGCGGCGCGAACGATCCCGCCGGCAGCGATGCGGGAGCGAAGAGGCGGTGTTTGAGCAACGTCTATTTGACGAGCGGTAGGACGTCGCTCGGCGCGACCGGATAGAGCCCGAGCACGAGGATTGCAACGGCGCAGATTCCCACGCCGAGCCACGGCAACAGGCTCGCGGGTTTCACCGCGCGTTGGATATCGGCGCCGGTCGTACGCGCGTACATCGCGCGCACGATCTTGAAGTACACGTATGCCGAGATCGCGGTGCCGACGATCAGGACGCCGGCGAGCCAGGCGTAGCCCGCGTCGACCGAACTCGAAAGAATCAGAATCTTTCCGATGAATCCGGCGGTCGGCGGCAAGCCGGCCAAACCCATGAGGAAGAACGTCATCGCCGCAGCCAGGGCCGGCTGACGATAGCCGAGACCGGCGAAGGCGCTGAGACGCGAGCCCTCTTCGTGCTCGCGCGAGAGCAGCGCGACGACGGCGAACGCGCCCAGATTCATGAACATATAGGCGATCAAATAGAAGATTGCATACCGCAACCCGAGCGCCGTCGTTCCAGCGAGCGCCGCGACCACGTAGCCCAGTTGCGCGATCCCCGAATAGGCCAACAGCCGTTTCATATCGGTCTGCGCGAGCGCCGCGACGTTGCCGGCGATCATCGAGAGCGCGGCCAAGATCCACAGCGGAATCAGAATGGCTTGCGCCTGCGGTTGCGGCAGCGCGGCGTACGCGAAGCGCGCAATCACGGCCAGCGCGCCGGCCTTGGTCACGATGCTCATGAAAGCCGTCACCGGCAACGGCGCGCCTTCGTACACGTCGGGCGTCCACACGTGGAACGGCACGAGACTCAACTTGAAGGCGAAGCCGATCATGAAGAGTCCGCAGCCGAGCGTAAACAGCGTCGTTGACGCCGGCGGCGCGAGCAGCGCAGCCAGTTGAACGCTGCCCGTCGCGCCAAACAAGAGCGCCATGCCGTAGAGCATGAAGCCCGAGGCTGTCGAGGAGAGAATCAAATACTTGAGCGACGCTTCGCGGGCCGATGGCCGCGAGGAGAGCCCGCACAGACAGTACAACGCAAGCGAGAGCAACTCGAGGCCGAGGAAGATCGTCATCAGGTTGGCCGCGCCGGCCAGCAGCATCGCGCCGCTCGCACTCCAGAGCAAGAGCGCGATCGCGCCGCCGGATTGATCGTCGCGTCCGAGATGCGTCGCCAGCAGCAACGAGATCAGTGCACCGGCGACGATCACCTCTTCGAAGACGATCGTGAACCCGCCGTTGACGAAGCCGCCGCCGAACGCCGCGAATGGATGTCCCCAGCCTTGCAGCGCGAGCAAACCACCCGCGATGAGTCCGAGCGCGGCGATCGTGACCGCGGCGCCGCGCCGCATCGCCTTCGGCAAGATCAGATCGAGCAATAAGACCAAGAGCGGCGTCAGCGCCACCACGCTGAGCGGCAGCACCGCGCTCCAGTCCGAAGTGCCGAACGGCATTACGAACGGGGGCATCAGCGGATTCCCGCGCTCGGAAGCGATATCGTCGATACGGACGGCGAGACGTTGGCCACAGGTTCCGGATAGACGCCGAGCAAGACCATCGCGATCACGAGCGGTGCGAGTGCCAAGATTTCGAGCGGACGCATATCCTTGCGCTCGGGAATATCGGCGAGTTCGGGCCCGTGCATGAAGCCTTGGAAGAGGCGCAACATGTACGCGGCCGCGAGCACGATCGGCACGAGCGCGATGACGGTCGCGACTATTGCGCCCGCCTGATAGAGCCCGGTCAAGATCAAAATCTCACCCGCGAACCCGCACAAGCCGGGCAAACCGAGTGCCGCCAGCGCGACGATCGTCAGCGCGCCGGCGAGTTTCGGATTGCGCGCAGCGAGGCCGCCTAAACGTGAGATGAGGCGCGTATCCTCGCGGCTCTCAACCTGACCGATCGTCAAGAACAGGCCCGCGCTGAACAATCCGTGCGCGACGATGTAGACCGCGGCGCCGCCGATCGCAATCGGATTACCGCTGAAGACTGCCAGCAAAATCAAGCCGAGGTGCGAGAGCGACGAGTAGGCGACGACGCGCTTCGCGTCGTCTTGCACGAGCGCGATCAATCCGCCATAGACGAGACCGATCAAGCCGATCATGAAAAGCGGCGTGGTTGCTTCGCGCATCTGGTCGGGCAAGAGCGGCGCGGCGATCGCAAGGAAACCGTACAGGCCGGCCTTCGATTGCACCGCGCTGACCACCGCGACCGCGGGCGCCGGCAGATCCGCATACGTATCGGGCATCCAAGTGTGAAACGGCCAAGCCGGCGTCTTCACCAAGAACGCGAACGCGTAGCCGGCGAAGATCCAAATGCCCCAGACTGCGCCGATTGCGGTCGCGCCGTGTCCGGCCGCCAGTCCGATGACGTCGGTCGAGCCTTCGACGACGCCGTACGCGGCCGTCGCCAGCAGCAGCGCGAGTCCACCCGTCAAATTATAGATCAGGTAACGCCACGCGCTTCCGGCGCTCTTGCCGGGCGCCCAGGCAACTAAGATCAGGAAGACCGGGATCAGCATGAAGTCCCAGAAAAGCGCGAACAACAGCAGATCGCGCGCGATGAAGACGCCCGTCATCGTTCCGAGCAAGACGAGCATCGACGCGACGAAGTCGCGCTGGCGCGACACGCGCATCGCGAGCAAGGCGCAGCCGGTGGTCAGGCTGAGCAGCAAGACGATCCAGTAGCTCAGGCCGCCGAGCCCGACATGGAAGTTGGCCGTGAACGGTCGCTGCAGCCAGCGCAGCGACTCGTCGGGGGCACCGTTATACCCGATCGCGATCGCGAACGCGCCGAACGCGATCAGCACGCCGATCCACTTCGCGAGCGCGTCGGCGCTGCGCGGGAGCAGATAGAGTGCGAGCCCGGCCAGAATCGGGACGAGGATGAGGGCGGCGATCACCGGGGAGCTCCGAGCACCGCGAAGTACGCGAGAAAAGCGGCAGCGCCGAGCACCAGCACCAGGGCGTAACTGCGCACGAGGCCGGTCTGCATGGCGCGAGCTTCACGGCCGAGCCAGCCGACGAGCCAGACGACGTCGAGCACGGCGGCATCGAGCAGTTTCGGATCGACGACGCGCATGAATCCACGCCCGATCGCGCGCGCGGGACGCACGAACAGGAACTCGATCGCGTCGTCGAAGTAGAGCGCCCGCGTCAATGCGGCCGGCATCTTCAGCGATTCGCGCTTGAGTCGCTCGCTCGCGGCCGAGGTCGCATCGAACGACCCGTAACGGCGATAGGCGATCGCGACACCCAAGGCAACGAACGCCAAAACCAGAAGCGTCGAAGTGAATTCGGGAACAAAGTTGACGACTGCCGATTCCGGTTTAGCGACAAAATCGTCGCTAAAATAGCCACTCCAACGACCGCCGAGCCAAAGCCAACCGGCGAAGACGCTCCCGATCATCAAGAGCGCAACCGGCGCTTGCATCAGCCACGCCGGAGCGTGACCGGACTCTTCGTCGTGCGATTTGCGCGCGGGCGGACGCGCCGGCATGCCGAGAGCGGCGTCGGCGACATCGCCACGATACGTTCCGAAGAACGCTACGAACAACATACGGCACATATAGTAGGCGGTGATACCGGCCGTGACGATTGCGATGGCGTAGAGCAGCGGGTAGCCACGTTCGAGCGTTCCGTAGATGACGGCGTCCTTGCTGAAGAATCCGCTCAGGCCCGGAAAACCGATGATCGAGAGCGTGCCGATCGCCATCGCCCAAAACGCGAACGGCATCTTCTTCCCGAGGCCGCCCATCTTACGCACGTCCTGTTCGTCGTGCAATGCGTGAATGATGATGCCAGCGCCGAGGAAGAGTTGGGCCTTGAAGAACGCGTGCGTGAAAAAGTGGAAAATTCCGGCCTGATACGCACCGACGCCGACGCCCATGATCATGTAGCCGATCTGCGACATCGTCGAGTAGGC
>PLDY01000125.1 GCA_003136895.1 Candidatus Erabacter solicola
TCGTTTACCGGCGGCACCGACGTCACCGTCAAGTACACGCAGCCGACGACGAGCGATGCGATCAAGTCCGCGCTCGCCACGATCAATGTTACCGACGCGACCGTCAACACGATTCAGAAGCCCGGCGACGCCGCGAACGAGCGATTCACGATCTCCACCCAGACCGACTTCGGCGATAAGACCGGCACGGTCTGGACGGCGCTCGGAACCGCTGGGTCCGTCGATCGCCCTCAATCCGAGATCGAATCGGTCGGACCGTCGCTCTCNNCTCGAGGCGCTGGTCATCGCGATCAGCATCCAGTTCCTCTACATCGCCTTCCGCTTCGGCTGGAATTACATTTTCGGCAAGGTCGTCGTGATCGCGCTCGTCCGCGACGCCGCGATGATGATCGGCATCTATGCGCTCGCTCAGAAGCGGGCCGACGACGCATTCCTGGCGGCCGTGCTGACCGTCATCGGCTACTCGGTCATGGATACGATCGTCATTCTCGATCGAATTCGCGAGAACGTCAAATTGATGCCGGGCGAGCCGTACGACAAGATCGTCAACAACTCGATCCTGCAGACGATGACCCGTTCGTTCAACACTTTGGCGACGGTTGTGATCACGTTGGTCGCGCTGCTCGCGTTCGGTGGGGCGTCGCTGCAGAACTTCGCTTTTGCGCTCTTGGTCGGCATCTGCTCGGGCGGCTATCATTCGATCTTCTACTCGGCGCCGCTGGTTCACATCATGCGTGAACGCGAGTTGAAGAAGGCCGCGCTCAAGCGCCAAAGGGAGCGCACAGTGGTTGCGGATCGTCCTCGCACGGTCGCCGAAGCGCGCGACCAGGCCGCTCGTTTACAATCGCGCGAAGAGATCGTGGCCGCGCGCCGCGAGCGTCGCGCACGCGAGAAGAGCGCTCCGCGCACCTCGACCGGACCGGCCCGCTATAAGAAGAAGCGCGACGAGCAGCAACCCGGCAATCCACAGCTGGCCGAAGATCAGCGTTACGACGATATCGAAGAGATGGATCCGCTCGACGCGCAGAATGCCGGCGTGCACGAAGCCGAACTCGAACTCGGGCACGAAGAGATTCACCTCGATCTCGGAGACGAGCCGATCGCCGCCGAACACGCCGAGCACGTCGAAGCGGTCGGCGAGATGGGTGAGACCAAGAGCGAGACCTCCGCGAGCACGAAGCACGAGTAAGGGGCCACCGTCCAAGCGCGCCGGCCGCACGCTCCGCGCTACGCCCGGCCTGCCGGCACCGACGACCTCGGAGGCGGGCTTCGAAACGCTGCTGGCGCGCTTCGACGATGCGGTAGACGAGCTTCCGGTTCACACTCCGGCCACGGCGCGGGCTCAACCGGCGCTGATTGCGATCGACCCCGATACGACGGCGTTTCTCGACGCGCTCTTTGCGAAGTCGGGGGAGTACGTCGAGCGCGATCGCTTCGGAAGCATCGGCGAAGCCGATGACTTTTTCACCAAGATCGTCGGGGTTTCGTTCGAGCGGCGGCAAGATCTCATCGCCGGGCTGAGCGCGGGCGAACCGCTCGACCTCGTGCGCGAACCGGAGAACCCGCACGACGCTAACGCGATCCAGGTTCGGTACGGCAGCCTCCAACTCGGCTTCGTACGGCGCGAGATCGCGAAGCACTTGGTGCCGAATATCGATGCCGGCGATCGTTACACGGCCGAGGTCGCGAGCGTTACGGGCGGCGGTGAAAAGAACATCGGCGTGAACATTCACGTGCGACGCCGGCACGCGAACGCAAATCTCCGCGCCGTGCCGAGTGGCGCTGTCACGGCGCGCGCGATCGGCGTGGACTCGGAGGCGATCCTCCGCGCGCTGATCGGCGAGCGCGAGGTGCGCGAATCGCAACGGGCCGTGTTGGACCTGGTCGCCTCGGGACGCAGCACCTTGGCCGTCATGGGGACCGGTCGCGGGAAGTCGTTGTGTTTTCAACTGCCTGCCGCGCAGCGCGCGCTCTCTAGCGGCGAAAAGACGCTCGTTTTCTATCCGTTGCGCGCGCTTGCGAACGATCAATACGATGCGCTGCTGCGACGTCTCGCACCGCTCGGCGTTCGCGTGCTGCGCGCCAACGGGGCGATCGACGGGGACGAGCGCGCCGCGCTTATCGAAGCTCTCGAAAACGGGGCTTGGGATATCATCCTCGCGACGCCCGAATTCGCGGCCTATCACCGTGGCGCGTTCGCCCGTCCCGTCAACCGGCCGTCGTTGCTCGTCGTCGATGAAGCCCACCATCTCTTCGAATCGCGCCATCGCCAAGCGTACGTAGAGTTCGCAGCGCTGCTGGACGATCTCGGGCGGCCGCAGGTGCTCGCGCTCACCGCAACCGCCAACGACGAAGCCTTCCGGCACATGCGCAACGTGCTGGGCGTCGACGCTTGGATCATCGATCCGACGATACGCGAGAACTTG
Organism: Candidatus Erabacter solicola; assembly: GCA_003136895.1. GTDB lineage: Bacteria > Vulcanimicrobiota > Vulcanimicrobiia > Vulcanimicrobiales > Vulcanimicrobiaceae > Erabacter > Erabacter solicola. Next base: position 2,427 of record PLDY01000125.1, read on the forward strand.
AACGTCGTCGACGTGCGCGGCACGAAGGACAAGGTCGCCTATCTCGAGCGGACGCTCGAAGGCGACGGTAAAGCGATCGTGTATTGCAACTCGCGCGCGGAGGCCAACAAGGTTGCCGGCAAGTTGCGACGGCGCTTCGGCTCCGTCGTGGCGTTCTATCACTCCGCCGTGCCGTCGGCCGAACGCTCGACGATCGAGGACCTCTTTCGACGTGGAAGTCTGCGGATCGTCGTCGCCACGTCGGCCTTCGGCGAGGGCATCGATCTGCCGGACGTGCGCGACGTGGTGCTCTACCATCTGAACTTTGCGTTCACCGAGTTCAACCAGCAAGCCGGACGGGCCGGTCGCGACGATGCTCCGGCGCGCATCCACCTCCTGTACGGTGACGCGGACCGGCGCATCAACGACTTCATTCTCTCGAAATCCGCGCCGTCGATCGCGGTGCTGCGCGACCTCTATCGCGGAATGCAGGGACTGGCCTCGTTCGACGTCGTTCGCATGTCGTACGAAGACGTCGCGCGGACGCTCGATATCGAGCGCGTTGACGGCTCGACGGTCTCGGCGGCCCTGCGCATTTGGGAGGAAGCGGGTCTGATCGAAACGGGCCGGGACGACGATGGCCGCTTCGTGCGCTTTCTCCAGATCACGAAAAAGGTCGATCTGACGCAGACGACTCGGTATGCGGAAGGCGAGGCGGAGCGCGAGGACTTCGAGCGATTCTGCTCGCTAGCCCTAACCGCGGACGCCGGGTCGCTCGAGCAGATCGTCAATCGCCCGATCTATCCCGACCGGATCCAGTTGCGTAGCTGATGCCGGGTTGGCGTGACCGCGGGGCAAGTTTTTGCTACGATGGCACCGGCTATGGAATCGCGCTACCTCATTTTCGACTCGTTCGTCCTCGACACGCTGCGCCGGACGCTGACCCACCAGGGGAAGCCGGTGGCGCTGACGCCTAAGGCGATCGAGGTGCTCCTGCTCTTAGCCGGCCGCGCCGGACAGGTGCTCACGAAGGAGCACTTGCTCGAGACGCTGTGGCCCGGCGATTTTGCCCAGGAGACAAGTTTGGCGCAGCACGTGTACCTGCTGCGCAAGGCGCTCGCGACCTGCGGCGCGGAGCAGTTGATCGCAACGGTTCCGCGGCGCGGCTACCGCTTTGCCGGCGACGTGCGGCGTGCTGAGCGACTGGAAGCCCGCGTACGCGCCCCCGAACGTCTGTCCGCGCGTGCGGAGGGGACGTTGCTCGGAGCCGGCGCGCTGATTCTGGTGGCCGTTCTCGCGCTGGTTGCCGTTCGCATCTCCGGCCTCTCCGCGCGTCCCGAACTTGCGCAGCTCGGCCCGGAGGTGCAACGGCACTACGTATTGGGCCGCTACTATTGGAACAAACGCGACCAGCCCGACCTGCTGCTGAGCTTGCGCGAATTTGATTCGGTGATGCGGCTCGCTCCGCGCAGCGCGCTTGGATACAGCGGCGCCGCCGACGCGCATTTCCAACTGGCGGCGACCGACGCCGCCGCGGTCTCGGCGCGCGAGTTCGGAGAGGCGAATCGATTGGCGGCGCAGGCCGTGGTGGTCGACGATTCCAACGCCGAGGCTCATGCCTCGCTCGGCTATGCGTTGTCGTATCGCGACGTTGCCGCCGCGCGTCGCGAGTATCTTCGAGCGATCGCCCTCAAGCCGAACTATCCGAGCGCCCACCAATGGTTTGCGAACCTGGCGCTGCATCAAGGCGATTTCGCAACGTCGATCTCCGAATTCCGGGTTGCCGCGGCGCTCGAACCGACCTCGGTGCCGATCGCGCGCTGGCTCGGCTTCGCGTACTACTACGCGGGCCGCTATGACGAGGCAATCGTCCAGTTGCGTCAAACCTTGACGCTCGATTCACGCAACGGTTTGGCCCGGCTGCACCTCGCTCTGGCGCTCGAGCAAGAGCATCGGTACGCCGAGGCACTCGGCGAGCTCAAGCAACTGCCGCGCGACCAATTCGATGCTGAGCAACTCGTCGCGTGGACGGCTTACGCGCACGCTTTGGCCGGCCACGCGGATCAAGCGTTAGCGGAGATCGAGCCGATCCTTAAATCGAAGGCGCGCGAGCGCGTCGGAAGCTCGTCGATCGCGGCGGTGCTGGACGCGAGCGGCCGTCGCGACGCGGCCGTCGCCTACCTCAGGGGAACGCACAATTTGATCGAGGACGCTTCGATTTTTCCACGGTACGATCCGCGCATCGGCGATCTTCTTGCCGTGCTGTACCCGGTGCACCCTCACTAACTACACCTGTGGTGCCTAGCGAGATAGATGCCGAAGATACTCGAGCGCCATCGTGTTCGTCGAATCGGCATCCACCGAGTGCTTGAAGTCGGCGAGCGCGAGTTGCCGCTCGCCTGCGAAAAATTCGAGTTCGCCGAGGCCCGCGAATGCTTCGGCGTCTTGCGAGCTGAGATTCGTAAGTATTCGATAGAGCGCGGCCCCGTCGGCAAAGCGCCCGCGTTGGCGTAGTTTCGCAGACGCATTGAAAAGCATCGCGCGGAACGACGGGAAGGTGTCGCTCTTACTATCCGGAGCGGCGCTCCGCAGACTTGCGGTTACCACCGCCAACCCCTCGGCGTCGATGCGTGCGATCAAGGCTTGCGCTTTTGGGTAGTCGCGCGTATCCATGTTGACGAGTTCGGCTTCGAGCGTGACCTCGATGTCGACTTGATCGGCGATCGCCCGGCGCCCCGGATCGAACTCGTTGTTCCAAAACGCTACGCCGTCGATACCGAACGCTTTTCGATTCACGCTCGTCTTGCCGGAAAAACCGATCCGCTGATTCTGCCAGGCGTCCTTCGTGAGCGGATGAATAACGGCTAACTTCAGGATGACCGGTTTGGTGACGCCGTGCATCGTCAGGTCGCCGGCGACGGTGAGGCCGCCGGCCTGCGGCGTAACGCCGGTTGAACTGAACACGATTGTCGAATATTTCTTAGCATCGAAGAAGTTGGCGCTGCGCAAGTCCTTGTCGCGTGCCGCCACGCCCGTGTCGATGCTCTCGGTAAGAATCGCGAGGGTGACGGTCGTTCGCTCGGGATGCTGCGCGTCGTACATCATCGTCCCCTCGTACGTGGTGAAGTCTCCGTGGACCGAGGAGAGGCCCATGAAGCCGACGCGAAACTCAAGCGAGGAGTGGTCGGCATCGACCTGATAGCGCGCAAGTCCATTCGTCGACGGAGCTCCGGCTGGGAGAATGGTCGCGACCTGCGCCCTAGCGGGCGCCGCCCAAGGGGCCGGCGCAAGGATAAAGGCGCACACGGCAGCAACCATCGCCAAGAAATTACGTCTCTTTGACCCCATGAATTCCGCCTCCGAACAGCACGCAGTTACGCTATTCTATGCTCTTCGGGCGCGATAAATCTTGAGGAGTCATCACGATTCGCCGGTCCGCCGGGATTTGAAGACCGTACGAGCCGCCTACGCTACAACCTTGGCGAGCTTCTCGGCGCCGACGGCTTTGTAGAACGCGTTGTCGGTCTCGCTCACTTCGGGGGCCCACGAGTCGATCTGCGCGCCGGTGACTGGAAAGTGCACGGTCGGGCCGGCCGCATCGCTGTAGTCCGCGTCATGGAACGGCGCGAACGCGTCGCTCTCGCCGTGTGCGAGGACCGTCGAGCCGATCGCGTCCGCCGCACTCCGTGCCGCCGACCGAACCTCGGCTCCGAGCCGGCCGTCTTCGGCGAACGTGCCGTAGAGTGCGAGCGCCGGGCGATCCGCGCGCCACGGGAGCGTCGTCGCCCCGGGAAAGCGCACCATGCCTGCGATCGCTTTTGCATCCTCGCGAATCGCGGCACGATCGGTGCGCGTGCGCGCGGCTTTCGTCAATGCGGCATCCAGCGTCCGGACGCTCGTTTCGATGCCGGCGATCTTCTTCGGATCGAGGTCGAAGACGTCGAACGCCGCGGCTGGACCGAATTGTCCGGCCGCTCCGGCATCGTAACGCTCGGACATGACCCGGCCGACGACGGCCGATGCCATCGCTACCGGATCGCCGGTGTTGTGTGCGATATCGAGCGCAACGCCGGTTGGCACGCCGGGCGCCAGCATCGTCTCGGGCGAGGCGGCGAGAAATCGCACGCCGGCACGCGAAAGCGCCGATTCAAAACCCAGCGTCGCCATCAAGCATTGATTGGCAACGACGCCGTCGACACGCCGGCTCGCATCCTCGGGATGCGTCTTCGCGTGCAGTGCCACTCCGTCGGCGATCGCGCCGGCCATATCGTCTTCGCGCATAATGCCGAGACCGTGGTCGGATTCTAGCCCGCCGCCGTCGCCGGCGCCATGGTCGATCAAGTCGATCCACGTTTGTGCAGCCTGGGCGCTTTGCGCGTTGTCGAGCGTTCGCGCGACAAAGTGCGCCAGATTTTCGCGCGAGGACATGTCGTGCGGTGGTGAGATCTCGACATGCTTCGGCTGGGCGCCGTCTTCGAGCATGTAGCTTTCGGTGCGCAGGACGTGCGCCGGTTCGAAACCGCGCCGCGACGTCGTATCTTCGATCGTGAATTGGATCGCGTGTTCCTCGTCGCTCGCGGCGACCGCCTGTGTTATCGTACGCGACTGAATCTGGTCGAGGTTGTTGTCGCCGTCGCGGTAGATGCCGAATTCGAGCGCACGCGTGCGCCGCTCGGGCGGGGCCGTTACAATCATGCTGCCTCCGATGAAGAAGTATCGAAAGCCTAATTGCGACGAAGGGCGCCGGCGGCAAGCCGCGCGTCAAGTGAGGTGCGTTTACTTCGTCTGGGCGGGACACTCATCGAGGTCGGTGAGCCCCTGAGAGTTCGTGTGCTTGACCGCGAAGACGGTCGCGGGTTTCTGGCGTCCCTCCAGATCGTAGCCCGACGGAGGCAGCTGCAAGGGCGTAAACCCCAGTGCATCTTGTCCGCGCTTCGAAAACGGATCGTCGATTTCGCGTTTGTAGTAGAACTTCCAACCTAGTACGTCGCTGACCGTCTGCCCGTCGCTCAGCGTAATTTCAAGTTGAATCGCAAACGTTCGGCTTCCGTCACGATTCTGAACGAACGTCCCGTTCACCAGTGAGAGCATCACGACGCCGCACGGCTTCACTCCGCCGCCGCTGCCGGTTCCGCCGAGTGCGCTCGCGTTACCATTGAGGCCGCCGTCCCCGTTGACGCCGGGTCCCGCGCCCGTCCCCGTGCCGCCATTTTGAACCCCGGCTGCGCTGCCGGTTGCGAGCGCGAATGCCTGTGGCGTCGCGTTCACCGCGTGCGGTGGTACGACGGCGATGCTGCGCGGTGCGGCGCGGCCGCCCATATTCTTGTGAACCGGCGCGGCCGCGCGCGGCGCCGCCTGCGCGCGCGTCGCGAGCTTGGAAAACGTGACGACCGGTTGGGGCGTGGGCTGCACGACCGGGGTTGCGGTCGGCCGCGGCGTCGGCGCAGGCGTGCGTAACAAGATCGTAATCAGTTGGGATCGGACGGTTTGTTCGTTCTTGTCGGCGGCGCGGCGCGGCACGAATCCCGCGATGACTTCATGCAACGCGAGGGCGATCGCAAACGCGACCGCCATGCGTTGCCAGAAGCGGCGATCGCGTCCGTCGGCCAAGATGGATAAAGAGGGCCACCCGCGCTCGGCGGATGGCCCCGGGTTCGCGTTCACCTCAGGCGCTCGGCGCCGTCATGTTCCGCTAGGACGGCTCCAGGCCGTAGGTGCGGACGTACCAATCGTGAGCCTGTTGCGGCGTCGGGTAGTAGCCATACTTGCGATAGAAGTACGCCTTATACGAAGACTGCCGGCGCGCCGATTCCTCGATCTCTTGCCGCTTGGCGCGCTTCTTGTGGTTATAGTTCGTAATACCGATTGCCGCGGCCGCACCGGCCAACGTCAGAATATTGCGAGTGCTCGCCCCGCCGTCGGCTAGTACCGGGGTCGCCGCAAGGGGACTTACCGTCATCGCGGCTGCCAGCGCCGCGGTCACAATCCGTTTCGTCATAGCTCTTCCTTTCTGCCCGCCCCGTGCTTCCAGAGGTTCCCACAGGCCGGACTCGAGCTCACATTACCCGTAAACGTTCGCGCCACGCGCGAGGTTTCTTTCCCCTTGGGGCCCGGGTGTGCGGGCGCTCGCCGTTGTCGCCCCCGAATTGGCGCTGCGGCCGGAGGTGCGCACGACCAAAACCCGAACGCACGGTCGTTTGCCGCGTTCGGATATCCAATGCGGCCGGGAAATCCAGGGAGGACAGGGCGCTGCAGATCGAGTCTCTTATTCGGCCGATACCGGATTTTCCGATCCCCGGTATCTTGTTCCGCGATATCACGCCCTTGCTCAAAGACCCGGCCGGATTCAAGGCGGCGGTCGATCTTTTCGTCGACCACTATAAGGGCCAGGACATCGACTACGTCGTGGCGATCGAGGCGCGCGGCTACATGCTCGGCGCGCCGCTCGCGTACTCCATCGGAGCCGGTTTCGTGCCGGTGCGCAAGCCGGGCAAACTTCCCGGCGCGAAGTTCACCGAAGAGTATGCGCTCGAGTACGGCACCAACTCGCTCGAAATTCACGATGACGCGATCGGGCACGGCCAGCGAGTGCTCGTGGTCGACGATCTGCTCGCGACAGGTGGCACCGCGGCTGCGACCTCGCGGCTACTGGAACGCCTCGGTGCGAAGGTCACCGGCTTCGCTTTCCTGATCGAACTCTCGTTCCTCGACGGACGCGCGACGCTCGAGAAACTCGGGCACGAGGTCACGAGCTTCATCACATACTAGGCCCGGACGGGGCCGGCCGACGCATCCGATAGACACTCCGGAGCGGTCTATGGCATGATAGGCAAACTACATCTATGCCGAGCCCGCTCATCGACGACCTGATCGCCAAGGTACAGTCGTACGACCCGACTGTTGAAGCGTCATGGCTTCGCGGGGTCTACGAGCTGGCCGACGCGGCTCACGAGGGTCAGCAGCGGGCTTCGGGCGAGTCGTACATCGAGCATCCGCTGGCGGTCGCCCGGGTGCTGGCGGAGATGGAGATGGACCGGGCGACGATCGCGGCCGCCATCTTGCACGACGTCGTCGAAGACACGGTCGTAACCGCCGAGCAGGTCTCCGAGAAGTTCGGGCCCGAGATCGCGCAACTGGTCGAAGGCGTTACTAAGCTGACGCGGATTCCGTACCAGTCGAAGGAAGACGCGCAGGTTGAGAACCTGCGCAAGATGTTCATGGCGATGGCCAAGGACATTCGCGTCATCATCATCAAGCTGGCCGACCGCCTGCACAATATGCGAACGCTCGCGAGCCTCCCGCCCGATAAGCAGAAGGCTGTCGCGCGCGAGACGCTCGAGATCTACGCGCCGATCGCGCACCGCTTGGGGATCTGGAAGATCAAGTGGGATTTGGAAGATCTCTGCCTGCGTTACATCGATCCCGATGCCTATCGCGACGTCGCCGAACGCGTCGCGAAGAAACGCGATGCGCGCGAGTCGAACGTCAAGGGCGTCGTCGCGGAACTAAAGCAGCACTTCGATCGCGTCTCGATCAACGCCGACGTCACCGGACGCCCCAAGCACTTCTACTCGATCTATTCGAAGATGCGTAAGGGCCGCGACTTCGCGACGATCTACGATCTGACCGCGGTTCGCGTCATCGTCGACTCGGTCAAGGATTGCTACGGCGCGCTCGGCATCGTGCACTCGATCTGGAAGCCGATTCCGGGGCGCTTCAAAGATTACATCGCGATGCCCAAGCCGAATATGTATCAGTCGTTGCACACGACGGTCGTCGGACCGTCGGGCGATCCGCTCGAGATCCAAATTCGCACGGTCGAGATGCATAAGACGAGCGAGTACGGCATCGCGGCGCATTGGCGCTACAAGGAAGGCGCCGTTAAGCCCGACGCGTTCGAGCACAAGCTCACATGGTTGCGCTCGTTGCTCGAATGGCAGAACGACATGCGCGATTCGCGCGCGTTCATGGAGAACCTCAAGCTCGATCTCTTCGAGAACCAGGTCTTCATTTTCTCGCCGAAGGGCGACGTCTATCCGCTGGCGGCGGCGGCAACGCCGCTCGACTTCGCTTACCAAGTGCACACCGATGTCGGCAACCACTGCGTCGGTGCGAAGGTCAACGCCAAGATCGTGCCGCTCGACTATCAATTGAAGAATGGCGACATCTGTGAGGTTCTGGTCAATAAGAGCTCGCGACCTTCGCTCGACTGGCTCTCGGTCGTGCGCACCTCGAGCGCCAAGCACAAGATCAAACAGTGGTTCCGCAAAGAGCGCAAGGACGAAAACGTCGTGCTCGGTTTGGAATCGATCGAACGCGAACTCGTGCGCGAACACCTGCGGCCGGAGCTATCGCGCGGCGAAGTGATCGAGAAGATTGCCAAACGTATGAACTACTCGACTGCCAACGACTTGTTTGCGGCGATCGGGTTCGGCGACGCTTCCGCGGTCTCGGCGGTGCAGCGCATTCGTGATGAAGTCAAAGTTTCAAACCTGGTCGATCTTACGGCGAAACGTCCGGCGCCGGCCCGGCGTACGGTTCGCAACGCCAGCGGCATCCGCATCGCCGGCGTCGACGATGTGCTGGTGCGCGTCTCGAAGTGTTGCAGCCCGGTCCCCGGCGACCCGATCATGGGCTACGTGACGATCGGCAAGGGCGTCTCGGTGCATCGCGCCGACTGTCCGAACGTCGCCTACATGGCCGCCTCGCCGGAACGCATCCTGCAGGCCTCGTGGGCCGACACCGCCCAACTGACGCACGCAGTCGACGTCGAACTCGAAGCGATGGACCGTGCGGGGTTGTTGCAAGAAGTGATGGGCGTCTGTTCGGAGTTCAAGACCTCGGCATCCTCGGTCACCGCGCGCGTTAAGCGGGACAAGATGGCGCTGATCAGTCTGACGCTACAGATCAACAACCTGGATCATTTGCACAAGGTTCTCGAGAAGTTGCGCACGCTCAAAGACGTGCGCAGCGTCTACCGCGTGACCAAACGCGAGGCTCGCGCCAGCGGCTAGCCGCCGAACTTAGGCGCGCGTGAAATCGGCGACGAACGCGTAGAAACCCGGGACGGCTTCGCAGCGAAATATTTCGGGCGCGTAGGTGGTTCGCGATGCCGCGCGCACCGATTCATCATCCAGCGACGCCCAACCGCTGCTGCGTAAAACGCGAGTCGCCTCGATTTTGCCTTGGCGATCGAGGATGACCTCAACGGTAACGAATCCTGCGGCGCCCTGCGCCACGGCGGTCGCCGGATAGTCTGCATGCGATATCACGAGCGTGTGGACGGGTTGGTATGGCTGAGCGCAGGTTGGAGCCGTTTCGTCTCGATCGAACGTTGCGGCCGCGGTCGCTCTTCGACCATCCGCAAACAATCGTACCAGTTGGTTTCTGGCCTCGAGTTCTGCCGCCGTCGGCCACGTAAGCGGTCGCGGAGCGACCGGGCGAAGCGCATCGAGAGCGATCAGGTGGGAAGTGACGCAGGCCTGCGGGGCGGCGGCGCCCGTCGCCAAGGGATCGGCGAGCGCGGCTTCGATGACGTCATCATCCGGCATCGTGAAAAAGATCGGAGAGGTTCTGAGCATCTGAGACGACGGGGTCGCTTTCTCCGTGAAGGTCTGCGCGGGAAGCGGCAGCTTGTATGAGTGTGTGTGCGAGTAGAGTGTGACGAGGACATCGGCGGGACCGCGCTCCAAAGACGCCAATTCAAGCGAATACGTGCGCGGGGCGACGGGAACGATTCGAACCAGGCGGACGGCGCAAGGAAGAACGGTTGGCCCCGTGTCGGTTGTCGCGCCTGCGGCGGGACTCACGATCTCCGATAGAACCAGCCCGAACACGACGGCAAGCACACTCGAGCGTGAATGCTTTAGTCTTAGCACGTGCTGTGCTTCCCGTGCCGGCGTTGACAACCCCGCGGACATGAGAGTATATCGGCTGATGCGGTAACGCCCAGGAAGGGAATGAGAAGTGCCATGATCGCAAATGCGGCAAATACGCTGGCACGCGAATTCGCAATTTGTGACATACGCGATGCTTCGCTCTTGGCGCGCGGCGTCATTACCACGGCGCGAAGTCTACAACGAAGGTGTACGATCCCGAAAGAGCTTCGCAGCGAAACGTTTCTGGCGCGTAGGTTGAATTCGCTGCCGCGCGCATGGCCTCGTCGTCCAGCGCCTGCGTGCCGCTCCCGAGGTAAACCTTGACCGCTACTACGCTGCCGTCGGTAGCAAGGGTGACAATGACCATTACCCTGCCGCTTGCATGTTGGGCGCGGGCACTCTCCGGATAGTTCGCCGACGCTTTCTTGATCGCAAGAGCCGATCGATAGGGGTACGTGCACTTTGGTTCCGGCTCTGCATTGCGCGAGGCCGTGGCGGGAGCTTTAGGCGGGTCCCCAAACGAAAGCGCGAACTGTTTCTTCGCCTCAGTGTCGGCCGCCGAAACTACGTTCGGATAGCCCAGCCGAAGCGCGTCCCAAAGGACGATTGACGACGCAGGGCACGGCGCAGTATATGGATTGTCCGAAGGACTCTCGGCCGTCGCGGCGACGATCGCGTCGTCGTCGGGGATCGCGAAGAACGTTCGTGAAGCGAATGGGAATATGGTGGGCACGGTGCGAGGGGCTTGAGCGACGAACTGCTGAGCAGTGAGTGTCAGATCATACGAGTGCGTCATCGTAAAGAATTTCAGCGAAACGTCCACCGGCTCAGACGAGGCCGCGGTCAATTCCATGCCATACGTTCCGCCGGTAAGGTGTGCGATTCGCGCGAAGTGAACACCGCACGCCTTAGTCGGCGTGGCTGCAAGAGCGTTTCCGGTTAGCCGAGGCACGCCGCATAGGACCAGCGCGAAGGTAACGGCAAGAATACTCGACCATGAACGTGCGAGCCTCAGCATGTGCTGTACTTCTCGCGCTGGCGACGGCGACCCCGCTGCGCGCCGAATTGTTGCCGCACGTACTGGCCGAGCACAATCCGGTCGAAGCGCGAACGTGGTTCGCGCAGCACAACGCGCTGGTCAATCGCGCGCGGCTGGGCCACATAGCCCTGCTCTTCATCGGAGACTCGCTGACGTATGCCTGGCGACTCGACGGAAGCGAGACGTGGGACGCGCGCTTCGCGCCGCTCGGCGCCGAAGACTTCGGGATCGGCGGCGACCGCACCGAAGACGTTCGCTGGCGTGCAAACAACGGTGAACTCGACGGCATCGCACCGCGGGCAGTCGTGCTCGAGATCGGCACCAACGATCTGGCCGTCGGCCGCAGCGTTGGCGCCACGGTCGAGGGCATTCGCGCGTGCGTTCACGCGATTCGCTCCAAGCTGCCGGGAGCGATTATTATCGTTGTCGCCATCCTTCCGCGCGGAGGCGGCCCGCAGATGCCGGAGCGGCGCGATATTGCCGCCGTGAACGCGCGGATCGCAAAGCTCGACGATGGGCGGATGATCCGCTATATCGATACCGGCGGAGCGTTTCTCAAACCGACCGGCGAGCTACGTGAGGAACTCTACCGCTTCGATTTCATCCATCTTTCGAGCCGCGGCTATCTCGCGTGGGCAGACGCACTGAACCCGGCGCTCGCGCGCTTACGTCTTCGCTAACTCGAGACGAGCGTGAAGTCCGCCGGAACTGAGAAGATCGAATCGTCCGCCCGGACCGAGCGTACGTTGCCGCGTTCGGAGAGCATGACGAACCCACCGCGCTGCCCGGGTTGGCTGCCGAACGTCGTGACCTCCCAGAGCGGCAGCCTGTTGGCGGGCAGGGCGGGGCCCGATGAGCTCATTTTGATGCGCGAGTCCCCGCCGTACAGCGCGCTATCGATCATCTGGCGCTGCGCCATCCCCATGCCGGCGACGCCGGGCTGCGCCGCGCCGGCCGGACCTTTGCAGACCAGCGAGAGACGCGGGTACCGCGACAGATATTCGAGCAGCGACGTGTTTGACGCGTTGCTTTGTCCGTTCGCGCGCGTCACGACGATCGTCATGTCGGAGCTGAATCCGTCAGTCGAGTCAGGCGCAATCGTGCGCTGTCCGAGCGCTTTGTTGACGAGCGTGAACGACATCCGCGTGCCATCGTCGGTCGGCATCGCCGCCGGCGCGGACCGCGTGGCGCCGGCGGTCCCCACGCTGCGCGTGACCGGCGCGTCGAGCGAGACGACGGTATAGGTCTTAGCTTTGAGATCGAGCGTTGTCAGCGTGCGCGCGCCGCAATCGAGGATCGTCGCCTTCTGCGTCGCGGGAGAATCCACACGTTCTTTGAGTCCGGCGATGTAGTGACTCTCCGCCGTTCCGTTCTTCAGCATCGAGGCCATCGAGCTGGCCTGTTGCATAACGGTCGAGATTTTGCTGAGGAAGCCGCCTCGCGGCTGCGTCGATTGCACGGGCTGCGACGCAGTTTGGAAATCTGCATCGAACGTGCCGGGCTGAAGGCTCGACACATCGCTCGTCTGAATGAGCTTCGCGACCGAGTCCCAGGCGAGTCCAACCGGAACCGGAGGCGGCGTTGCCGCGGATACCGGAGCCAACGAACACGCAAGTGCGAGCATGCTAACGAAAACCAGTGCGCGCTTCATTCGACGATCCTCCCAGCTGTGGGAAGGGTTTACTTGTAGACGCCCGCCGGTTCCCGCTTGGCGAGCGGGGCGGCCGGCGCCGCCGGGCGGAAGAGCGCGGGCGGCTTCGCTTTGAAGCGCGTTTCGATATTGCGCACCGTCCAGAGGTAGAGAGTCGGAACCACCAGGAGCGACAAGAGCGTCGAACTGAGGAGGCCGCCGACGACGACCGTGCCGAGCGGAGCTTGGGTCGAACTGCCGGCTTCGATGCCGATGGCAAGCGGTAGCATGCCGCCGACCGTGGCCAGCGTCGTCATGAGAATCGGGCGCAACCGGCGCGGACCGGCATGCATCAAGGCTTCGCGTGCGTCCATGCCTTGGCGGCGCAGTTGCTTGGTAAACTCGACGACCAAGATCGCGTTCTTGACGGCGATGCCGACCAGCATCAGCGAACCGATGAACGCCGTCAACCCGAAAGCTCGATGCGTGATCATCAGGGAGCCGATGATGCCGATCGTTGCGAACGGAACGGCCATCATAACGACCATCGGATCGAGGAACGACTCGAACTGCGAGGCGAGCAGCATATAGATCAAGAGAATCGCGAGCAGCACGACCAGGCCGAGCGCGCTAAAGGTATCGGTGTTCTGCGTGATCGCCGGCCCGAATTGCCAGCGGTAACCGGACGGCAGCGGATAGCTCTGCATGATCTTCTCGGCCTGCGTAACCACCTCGCCGAGCGGTCGGCCTATTACGGTCGCGTTGATGTCGATGCGCCGCTGCTTGTTTTGGCGACTGATCTGCGAGGGACCGACGGTACTAATGATCGCGGCAACCGCCGACAACGGGACGCTCGGCAACGTTTGGGAGGCGCCGCCTGCATCCGATCCGGAGACCGGCGGCGGAACGAGTTGCAATTCGGCGATGGAAGCATACGAGCGACGTTCGGCCGCCGGCGCTTCGACGAGAATCGGGTACTGAATTCCGTTGAGCTGGTAGAATGATGCGATGTCGCCACTGGTCGCGGTCGCGATATCCGTTGCGATGTCGCCGGTGGAGAAGCCGTACTGCGCGGCCTTGCGACGGTCGATCTTCACATCGACTTCGGGTTGCGACGCGTTGATGTTGGTATCGGGCCGGATCACGCCGGGAATCGACGACAATTCTTGGATCGCGCCTTGCGCGAGGTCGAACAAGCGCCGGACATCGGGTCCGAAGATTTGAATCTGCAGCGCATCGGAACCTTGCGCGATTTGCTGCTGCAAGATGTCGATCGTCCGTCCGCGTACGGTCGTGCCGAGGAGCGCTCGGCGAAGCTCGCGCCGTTGCGCCAGGACTGCCGCCGGAACGGGCGTCGAACCTGGAGCGGGAGCGGACGTAGCCGCATTGGCAGGCGCCGCCGACCGGGCAATTCCGCCGAGACGGCGCTGCCACTCATTCACGAAATCAGTCGCTTTTTGTCCGTAGATCTCCGGCTGCAAGATCACCGAGAGCGACGTTTGGTTTGTGATCTGGCGTGACGTGCCACCACCGAACGCCGAACCGACCGTCGCGCCGACGGCGACCACGCGCTTATCCGTGCGGAATGCAGACTCGACCATTGCGGAGAGTGTGTTAGTCTTGTCGAGTGCGGTCCCGTTCGCTAACCGAATGTCGAAGCGCGCATAGCGTGAGTCGGAGGCCGGGAAGACCTCCGTCTGCACGATTCCTAGACGGAGCGAGAGAATCGTAAGGACGAGCAGCAGCACCCCCGTACCAAGTACGATGCCCGGACGGTCGATCGACCACGAGAGCACGCGCTTGTACGAGCTCTCGAAGCGCTCGTATTGTTTGTCGAATTTTAGCGCAAAGCCGCCGGTGGAGTGCGCGTCGGTTGGTCTTAAGAAGATGCTCGAAAGCATCGGAACCGTCGTGAGCGCGACGCCGAGCGAGATCGCAACGGCGGTCATGACGGTCAACGCGAATGGTCCGAAGATGAGGCCCTGCAGCCCCGGGATCAATAGGAGCGGCACGAAGACCGTGACGACCGTGATCGACGAGGAGAAGACCGCGGAGAATATCTGCGTCGTAGCATCCCGGGCCGCATCGATCGGCGACTGACCTTCGTCGAGATGCCTGAAGATGTTCTCGATGACGACGACCGCATCGTCGACGATCAAGCCGACGGCCAGCGCCATGCCGCCGAGCGTCATCGTGTTGAGAGTCTGGTGCGTGATGTATGCGGCAAACATCGTGCCCAAGACCGAGACCGGTAGCGAAACCGCCACGATGAGGGTCGAACGCCACGAGTGCAGGAAGAGCAAGATGATCAAGACGGCGAGAATGGCGCCGTACATCGCCGTGTGCACCAGAGCGGTGATCGCTTCGAGAATGAAACCACGCTGCTCGAGCACCGGCTGGAAGTGCATCGTCGGGTAGCGTTTTTGTAACTCGGCGATCTTGGCGTAGACGCCGGCTGCGACCGCGACCACGTTGGCGTCCGGCTGCGCGTTGATGCCGACGCGAATCGCGGGCACGCCGTCGAGCCGTGCGAAAATTCGTTGTTCTTCGATCGAGTCGCTGACCCGGGCGACGTCTTGCAAGTAGATCGGCGCGCCGCCTTTGATCGCGACGACGGTGCCCGCGATCTCATTCGCCGACCGGTAGAGCGCGCTCGTGCGGATTCCAAATTCGTTAGGCCCGATCGCGATGATGCCGGCCGGATCGTCGACATTCTCGGCAGAGAGCTTCGAGACGATCGTTGCGTTGGTCAGGCCGTAACCGGCCATGACGCTCTGATTCGGTTCCACCATGATCGCGCGCGTCTGACCGCCGCTGGTGCTCGCGCTGCCTACTCCCGAGATCGCCGAAAACTCGTCGTTCAACGTATTCGAGAACAAGTCGTTGAGATCGCGCTGCGTACGCGCGGTGTCGGTCACGTACATGAAGACGACCGGCAGCGAGTTCGGGTCGGCCTTGAGAATCTGCGGCGGCTGGAGATTGGGATCGACCGGCAGCTGATTGCTGATGCGCGCGATCTGCTGCTGGATGTCCGTCGAGGCGACGTTAATGTCGGTGCCGTACTTGAAGACGGCGCGAACCTGCGTCTGACCCTGGAACGAATCCGACTGAAGATAGTCGATCCCCGAGACGCGCGCGACTGCATTCTCGATCGGGCGGGTTATCGTCGATTCCATCGTCTCAGGCGCGACGTTTCCGTAATTCACCGTGACCGTCACGACCGGCGGCTGGAACGAGGGCAAGAGGTTAATCGGCAGGCGAGGGAGCGCGAAAATCCCGAGTACGATCACCGCGCAGGCCATCATGGTGACCGTGACGCGGCGGGAAACGGCGAACTGAGCTAGGGACAAGGGCCGGCCTCTTTGCAGTCCATCAAAATTTGACGTTCCAGGCTGGGAAGGGAGATGGTTTTCGGAGCCTCGGCGGCGGGCTCCCTTGCCGCTCGGGGAGAGGGTGTGATACCCTGGATAGGTTTTCCGGCGGAGCGATCCTCCAGCCGGTTTGCTCGTGTCGGGACCACCCGCGCACGACCCCGCTGCCCCGCCAGGGGCCGTTCGCCTCGCTGAGGTGACGTCCGAAGAGGGACCGTTTCATGATCACTGACTACGAAGTTACCTATATTATGCGCCCGACCTTAGAAGAGTCTGAGATCGACGTCCGTGCCGATCAGGTCGCAGAGATTCTGAAAGCCAACGGCGGCGAACTGGTCGGCGAACTCGAGAAGATGGGCAAGCGCCGCCTCGCGTACGAGATCGATGATGTCCGCGAGGGCTACTACGTAGTCATGAAGTTCAAGAGCGAACCCGCCGCGGCCAAAGAGCTGGATCGGCAGTTGCGCTTGAACGAGGATGTGATGCGCGCGCTCCTGATCAATCTCAACGACTAACCAGCGGAGGCAAGCATGGCCGGGAGCTACAACCGAATCGTCCTCGTCGGGAATCTCACGCGGGATCCCGAGATCCGTTACGTCGACGGCGGCGGCAAAGCCGTCACGAAATTCGCCTTGGCGGTCAATCGCCGCACGAAAGCCGGCGACGAAACGATGTTCATCGATATCGTCGCCTGGGATCGGCTGGGCGAGATCTGCAATCAGTATTTGAAGAAAGGCATGTCGGCGCTCGTCGAGGGCCGGCTCGCCATTCGCAAATATGAGACCAAGGAGGGCGAGAAGCGTACCGCGGTCGAGGTCGTCGCATCCGATATGCAGATGCTCGATAAGCGTTCGGCCAACGGCGAAGGCGGCGGCTCGTTCAGCCCGCGCCCTGCAGCCACGGGCGGCGAACCAGGCGAACACGCCGAAGAAGCGATGGACGACGAGATTCCGTTCTGACGAGCAATTAGCGTATTAAGAACGGATAAACATGAACGGCGACATGCAGACAAAGGTGTTCCAGCTCCTCGACGTAATCGCCGTCGAGGTAGCTGCGCATCGTGTCGAGACCGCGAAACAGAATGTAGACCTACGCACGGAAATGCACAGTGGCTTCAACCGCATCGATCATCGCCTCGGAAGCCTCGAAACGCGCGTTGAGAACATTGAAACGCGCGTCGAGAACATTGAAACGCGCGTCGAAAACACTGAAACGAATGTTGTCAGTTTGGGTGCAGAGTTGCGGTCGTTTCGCGGCGAATTTGAGCGCCGGATCACTCCGCTCGAACGGTAGGGCTTTATTCGGCTTTCCGCATCGTCTAGCGAATTATCGCGCGAAGTCTCGCGATTCTTGTTCCATTGCGCGCTTGATCGCCGCGAATTCCGGGTCGGTTAGGCCGTTGGAAATGACGATGACGTCCTCGGGGCCAACACCCCAGTGCGCCACCGACATGCTAACTCCCCGGACCATGCGGTGTCGCAGTACCGCCGGCGCGTTCGATGCTGCCGTCGTGGCCCGATTTGCGATCGATATCCAAAGCATCTGATGAGAGCGTCGTTGTACGCCCGGTAAATCGTACGTAATCGCGAGCAAGCTCGTTCCGGATGCAAAGAGCCGTACGGGCTTCGTACCTTCGGGCAAGCCTTGCGGCACGATTGCCGGGAAGTCGAGACGCCTGGCAGCCTCATGAATTTCTGCGCTCGAATGAATCGGTCGCGATGCGATCTTGGTCTTGGGACCCGCCGAGATAATAAGTCCGCCGGATGGATTGAATTGAACGTGCGTTTGCTGTGATATCTCCGCGGCCGCAGCAATCGCGACGACGGAGAAACTTGCAACTACAATAGCCAAGATCGATTTTCGATGTGGAGGCGCTTGAGTGGAGCGCTCTACGGCGAGCCGGATCGGCGCCAGCGGGAACGGCGGGACATCGATGAGTTCGCGTGCCAGGCGACACCGCGCAGAAAGATCAGACTGCATAGATTTCTTCGCCTTTTTTCTTGAGTGAAGGATTCAGCTCTGCAAGGAGCGGGTACAGCCTGCGTCGCGCGCTCATCAACCGGAAGCGAACGGTGGCGTCGGGCACGTGAAGGATGCGGCCAATTTCACGGCTTGGGAGATTTTCAAAATAGTGGAGTACAATGACAATGCGCTGGCGGTCGGATAACACGCCGAGCGCGCGGTAGAGGTCGACCAATGCCGAGCGATCCTCGCAGTAGGCGGCATCGGGCGAAAGTGCCGTGGATGACGTCTGCATCCTTTTTTGCTTTAGAGCTTCGCGGACAACGATTCGATAGAACCAGGTGCGAAAGGCGTCCGAATTTCGCAGCGATGCGATGCTGCGAAATACAGTGACGCATGCCTCCTGCGCGACATCCTCAGCGCTCTGCGTCTGAGTAACGATCGCTCTTGCTAGGCGGTACGCATCCGGCCACACCATCTCCAGCAGCCGCTCGACATCAGCCGATCCGCCATTTCTAGCAGCATCTATAAGCTCGGTTGGCACCTGTGGATGCATCAGTTCTCCTCTGGCGCAAAATGCATATCGATCTATAGAGCGCGCAAGCCGCGGAAATGTTTGATCGGTCCAAAACGATTTTCCTGGACGCCCTACGACAAGTCGCTCGCCGCGCCCGGGCGGCCCGTGGATAGCGACACTGGATTCCGTGCACGGCCGGAAAAAGTGGGAGCAGGCCGAATACTCCTAGCGAGTGCTGCGGCGGTGCTTGTCCGTGAAGGCTTGGGCTCATGAGCTAGTGAATTTTGTTGCACAGTACCGTTCTCGCAAGGAAGTGATTCGAAGCTCGTACGAGCGACGGGTGGATCTCGCGCGAATAGTTCGCTTGCTTGCAGTCCCCGTGTTATTGTTGGCGTTCGCCTCATCGTGTTCTATTGGAAACATCAAGAGCGACGAAAGGGACGGCGAGGCGACGGTTTACGATCTCGGAGATTTCAGCGGCGATTTCGACCTTGCGTACGCCGTCAGTTTCGAACCGGCTCCTGCAAACCAATCCTGGACGGTCGTGACCATTCTGCTTCTGAGTAGAACGCAGTCGAGTTCGGCTGTTTCGGTTGGGCTCGCCCGCGGCTACCCGGATGCGACGACGCTTTCGGGATTCACCACCTCAAATCGCTCAAGAGAGACATCCAAGTACCAGAGCTATCCCGTACGCTGTAACGTCTGCATGGTGGAATTACGTGGCGACAAGGCGACTCTAACCGCGCTGCTGGATGGGCACAAGGTTGGCACTTGGCCCCGCAGAGTCTTTAGCGCGGTCAAGCCGTACGTGCAGCTAAACGGCGAAGTTCACGAAATGGGCGATACGATATCGGCGCGCCTCGTGCCCGTCCGGACGCTTCTAGGCGGGAAAATCTTCCCACGGCCGGCCTGCGCACTTTCCACGCAGGGGGTCGAAGCGCGAGCAATAGGGGAACTGGGAGCGATCGAGTTCTCCGGTGCAAGACGGGACGGTGCGCGTGCCACGTACTATTCGCTCAGTAGCGGGAAAACCGGACACGACTGCTTTTCGAAGCCTGTTGGCGCCGGTCAATGGCACTAGATTACTGGGGATGAGTTAGGGCACATGCGCAGGATTTCGCGGGCGGACTTGCTCAAAGTAGGGGCCGGAACGGCGGCGACTAGCGACCTAAGCGATCACTTCGCGGAGGTGTCCGGTTTCGACTTCGTACACGAAGCCGCGCACGCGGTCGCGATGCGGTAAGAACGGATGTTCGCGGACGCGCGCGATCGATGCGCGCATCGCTTCGTCGATATCGGTAAAGGCGCCGAACGCGTAGGGCGGGGGCAGGCCGGTCTCGGCGGTGATTTCGGCACGTAGCGCCGGCTCGTCGGCGTCGTGCAATCCGCAGTTGGTGTGATGCATGAGGATCACTTCGCGCGTTTGAAGGAGCCGCTGCGAGAGGACGAGCGAGCGCAGCACGTCCTCGCTGACCAACCCGCCCGCGTTGCGAAGGATGTGCGCTTCTCCGGAATTGAGGCCGAATATCCGGAAGTTGTCGATCCGCGAGTCCATGCACGTTACGATCGCGATGTGTTTGGCCGGAATGACGGCGCGAGGCCCTTCGAAATCGGCTTCGTGCACGGCGGCGTTGGCGAGGAGTTCCTCGGTTGCGGAGTTCACGAGAGAGTTTGTTGGCGAGGATGACGGTGCAGCCCTCGGCCCGTCCGGCGGCGAAGCGGTCGAGATGCGGGTCGAGCTTGTCCTGGCATCGCTCCTCGCGGCGGCGATCGCGCCGTCGGAGCCGGCGTTTGGTGCGGAGTGGCAGCCGCCGGGCATCGTTACCTCCCAGTCGGCGCTGGGCGAAGTCCTCGCCGCGAACGCGCAAGCATCGGGCGCTGGAAACGCGCGCCTCGCGCGGCGCCACGAGCGTTGGGCGTACGTTAACGGTAGCCGGAATATTGCGGTGCTTGTCGCCGTGCGTGGCGCCGACTTCCGCACCTCCCTCGAACTCGATGGCCTCACGTACACTGCGGGGCGGAGCGACGGAGTCCGCTGGCGCGGTGATGGCAACGGAATCGTGCACGGCGTCTCGGCAGACCTGCAGGGCGATGCCATCGATCGCGCGCCGCGGGCGGTTTTCCCACTCGACGCCGCATCCTGCAAGCTGGCGGGGGAAGCGCAACTCCCGGCTCCGGCCTGGGTGGTCGAAACCGATCCGGCGGGCGACAAGCCTGCGTTTTTGTACGTCGACAAGGCATCCGGATCGATCGTGCGAGAGGTGATGCGCGATGGGAAACGTGTCGTCACGACAGCGTTCGACCGGTTCGAAGCCCTCGATGGTGCCCTGCGGGCGCGTCATTGGCGCGTCGACGACGGATACAGTTACGACGCGCTCGACGTCACGGTCGAGTCGATCGAACTCGGTAGCGTCACGGCTGCCGACGTCGCATTTCCCATGCGACGGGTTCTCGCTCCGGTTGCGCCACTTGAGAGTTCGGTGGAGTTGCGCTCGTCGTTCTTTCGCGATCGGGTCAAACTTGAAGTAAAGATCGAGGGTGCGCGCCACTGGTTCGAGCTTGACACGGGCACCGCGAGTATCACGGTCGATCCGGGAATCGCGCGCCGCCACGGCGGCACGACGCTCGAGCACGCGGTGTTGCCCGGTTTCGCGGTCGGACCGTTCCAACTCGATCGTGCTTCCGCTCTGAGCATTCCTCCATTTAATTTGGATGGAATTTTGGGTCTCGATTTCTTCTTCGGGCACGTCGTTGAGATCGACTATCGTCACGAGCGCGTGCGGGTACTCTCGCCCGTCGACGCGCGCAAGGTCTTTGCGGATCCTCAAACCGCGATCGTCGCCGCAAACGTCGACCAAGGCTTGCCGCTCGTCCACGCCGGATTCGGTCTCGCGCAGGGCGACGACTTCGCAATCGACACCGGCTCGCTGCGCCTCTACGTGATGCGGCCGTTCGCGTTGCGCTTCGAAAAAGAGATTGCCGCACATTGGACCGTGGCCGGCCGATCGTTCATAGAACACTATCTCGAAGGCGCGATCCAAGTGCAGCCGTACACGGTCTCGCGCTTCAATTTCGGGCCTGCGCAGGCCCGAGATCTGACTGTTGGCGTGCAATTACCGACGGCGCTCCCCGACGATCTTGCGATTCCGTTCGACGGCATCATCGGCACCGATATCTTGCGCAACTTCGATGTATATTTCGACTACGATACCGGCCGTCTCGGCGTGCGCCGCTAGCAACCCGTGCGCCGCACGCGCAAGCGTGCCCTTGCTTCTTCGCAGCCGGCCAACTTCGGTGCACGGTTCACCGTTTCCGGACGGGGTATAAGGTCAATTCACCGTCCCGAGACTGGAGTCCATCGTGCGCCGACCATCTTACCCGACGAAATTCTTGATCCTGCTCTTGTTCTTTTCGCTGATGTTCGCGGCAAATCCGATCGCTGCGCGCGCTTCGATATCGATCGGCATTTCAGTCAATTTCGGCCCCCCGGCACTTCCCTATTACGAACAGCCGCCGGATCCGTCGCCGAATTATATTTGGTCGCCTGGCTATTGGGCCTACGACGGTGGCTACTACTGGGTCCCCGGAACGTGGGTACCGGCTCCGGAGCCTGGGTTATATTGGACGCCCGGATACTGGGGCTGGAACAACGGCTTCTATTACTGGAATCAAGGGTACTGGGCTCCGCAAGTTGGCTTCTACGGCGGCGTGAATTACGGCTACGGTTACTATGGCAACGGTTACGTCGGCGGCGTATGGTCCGGCGATCAGTTCCGTTACAATACTGCCGTAACGAACGTTAACCGGAGCCGAGTCCGAAATGTCTTTGCCAACCGCGCGGTCCTGGTCAGTCAGTGGAACCGAGTGAGCTATAACGGCGGGCGAGGCGGTGCCACGGCTCGACCGACACAAAACCAACTCGCCGTGCAGCGCGGTCATCGCGTCGCCGCGACGACCACGCAAGTGCAGCATCAGCGCATCGCCGCGGGAAGCCGCGCGAGTTTTGCAACGGTGAATCACGGCCGACCCGCCAATACCGCGGTTGCGCATGCCTTCAGCAGTTCGAATCGCCCGGCCGGCGCTCGCTCCACTGCAGTCCGGGCTCGGAACACACCGGTCCACGCTGCAGCGGTGCGCACCGCACCAGTGCGCACCGCGCCGGTGCGCGCGGCGCAGATGCACGCTGCACCGGTCCGCGCAGCACAGGTGCACGCGGCGCCGCAACATCCAATGGTTCAACATGCCTTTACGCAACATGCCGCTCCGCGAAATGTAGCACACGTGGCCCCGCAACGCATGGCCCCGCAACGCGTTGCCCCGCAACGCGCGGCTCCGCAACGCGCGGCTCCAAGGGATCAGAACCCGAACGGCCACGATAAAGCGCCGCATTAGCTAACCGCCGGCCATGGCTCCCACGACCATGAACGGCTCGGCTCCCGTCGCGACCGCATCGGGCAACGGATTGTCCGGCGGTTCGTGCGATAGGTCACGCTCGCACGCGAAGAACCTCACGAATGGTCGGCGTTTTTTGGTGACGTGGTCGCGGATCGTTCCGCACAGTACGGGATAACTTGCCTCAAGCGCATCGAGCACCGTGCATTGTGTGGCCGCGTTCGCGACGTCGAGCTTTACCTCGCCTTTAACGCGCGCCAGCGTTCGCAGATGCGCCGGGAGCACGACTCGAATCACGAAAATGTTTGGACCTCGACGGAAAGCACGGGCGGAAGATCGCGAACGATTGGATTCCAGCTATCACCGGCATCGGCCGATGCGTACACTTGGCCGCCGGTCGTGCCGAAATACAC
>PLDY01000155.1 GCA_003136895.1 Candidatus Erabacter solicola
CTGCGCACGCCGTGATCGATGCGCGAGACGCGCAGGATATCGAGCGCCTCCCAGACGTAGGCCGGTGGGCCTTCCTCGCCGGCGTGCGCGACCGTAAGGAATCCTTCGGCCCGCGCGCGGTCGAAGACGTCGCGAAACTTTGAGGGCGGGTGAGCGAGTTCGGCTGAATCGAGCCCGACGGCAACGATGCGCTCGCCGTGGGGGATCGCGGTTTCGAGCGTCGCCATCGCCGACTCGGCCGTCTGATCGCGCAGGAAACACATGATTAGTTTGCTCGTGATGCCGTAGCGCGCTTCGCTCTCGCGCACGACCGACCACAGGCCGTCGATGACGACTTCGAACGGCACGCCGCGTGCGGTATGCGCCTGAGGGTCGAAGAAGATCTCGGCATGGACGACGTTCTGCTCGCGCGCTCGCTCAAAGTAGGCGTTAGCCAGAGCGGCGAAGTCGCGCTCTTCGCGGAGCACGGCCGTCGCAGCGTAGTACAGGTTCAAGAATGATTGGAGATCGGTAAACGCATACGCGCGGCGCAACGCGTCGACTGACGGATAGGGGAGCGGAATGCGATTGCGCTCCGAAAGCTCGAAGATCAGTTCGGGTTCGAACGTTCCCTCGATATGTACGTGGAGTTCGGCTTTCGGAAGCCGGCGGGCAAGCATCGCGTCGGTCATCTCGGATTGACACGCGATTTGGTTGTGAGAGTCCTTCCCTTTTCCCGATCTCGCCCGGTTCGGGACGCGAGCCCGTATTTGTGTTAGTCTTGTTTTGGAGTTTGACTCCGCGGAGGACCAATGACGAACGCGAATTCTAACAAGACCTTGAGCGCTTTACTATTTGCCCTGTCCGCGGTTGTCGGCATCGTGGCGATCGTGGTTATTTTTGCGCCGACTTGGCTCTTATCGCTTCCGCTTGGCGGCGAGGCCCCGCCGAGCGGCGCGTTCGAGCAAGCGATCATGGGTGGAATCGGCGTACTTGCGCTCGCGCTGGCGTATCTGCTCAACGTCGCCGCGCGCGACCCGGTTCGGTACGCGGCGGTCGTCGACGCCTTGATCGTCATGCTCGTGGCCGCGGCACTGTTCAATCTCTACTTGGCGCTCACTCACCGCCTGGATGCCTACTATCCGGCCACGCTTCTATTCGTTCGGGTGGGCGTGCAGCTGATTCTCGTCGCCGTATTCTTTCGCCTGAGACCGAAGGCCGCGGCGGATATCATGCCGCCGAGCTCGTAATATCCGATCCGATGCGCAGCAGGTTTCCGTGCGGATCGATTACCGAGAATTCGAGTTCGTTGTAATCGGTTGCGACCGGGTCGGCCATTTGGCCGATGCCCTGGACGGCGAATTCGGCATGCAGCGCGGCTGCGTCGTCGACCCAAATGTAACAGGCCGTGTTCTCGGAGATCTTGCGGTCCGGGCATAACCAAAAGTGAATCTCGACTTGATCGCGCGCGACGGTCAGATACTCTCCCTCCCAGCGCCCGGTTTGGATGAAACCCAGCCGAGCGTAAAACGTCGAGCTCTCGTCGAGATTCAGCGACGCCAGGATCGGGATCGTGGTTTTGATCTGAGGCCGGTCGGCCATCGTTAACCTCGCGAAATGCTCGGCGCGTGGGAGCGGCGAAAGCGTTTTCATGCGTCAGATTACGGCAGTTCTCATTCTTGCCTGCGTCATGCTTAGCGCCGCGGCCGTCCGTGCGGCCGATGCGCCGCCGTCGACGGCCTCGGGTATCCCGCTGGATGCGCCTTGGAAAGTCAAGCTCTATGCGTTCGCGCAAGCTAACTTCCATCATCCGGCTTGGGGGTGGCAGCACTCGGAGCGGAACTACCGGCTGGCGATGGGCTTCGCTCAAGGCGATGGCATCAAGGTCGATACCGACGTGCTCTTCGCAGCCGCGATGCTGCACGATATGGCAGCTTTTCCGCCCTGGGCCAAAAAAGATATGGAACATGGCGATCGCGCGGCGGAGACGAGCGGCGATGTCTTGCGCGACATGGGATTCCCGATGGAGAAGCTTCCCGGCGTGCAAGCCGCGGAGCGCGGGCACATGTATTACAGCGTGGCCACCACGCCCGAGGCGATCGTGCTGCATGACGCCGATTCAATCGACTTCCTCGGCACGATGGGCGCCGTCCGGATGCTGGCGCTGACCGGCGAGAGTAAACCCGACGTGCGCGGCGCGATCAAGGCGCTGCGCGGGTTTGTCAAAGATATTCCGCCGAAACTCATCACCAAGACCGCGCAACGCATGGGCGCCGAGCGCGCGGCAGAGCTGACGCGGCTGCTCGATCGGTTCGACGTCGAGAGCTACGGCAGCACGGCGGTCTAGCCGGCTGGAGCGATCGGTTCGATCTCGAGGTTCTCGCCGCCGATCTGATCGGTCGAGAGCATCCAGACGGCCGCGCCGTTGCGAAGAAACGTGCGCAAGAGCGTGTCGCTGGCGAGCCGTGGGAAGATCATGCGCCAGCTCTGCAGTCCGGCGAGAATCGTTTGGGCGGTCGTATCCTCGAGTGAGCTCCCGAGGTTAAACTCGTTCTCGCTCCAATCGTGCCGGGGACTGCCGAACGGTTGCAACACCCGGCGCAGATCCTGTCGCAGGCGCTCCAGCGCGCGGTATCGCTGGGCTTGCTCGGGGTTCCGAGCCGCCCACGCGTCGAACGCGGGATGCGCTTCGATGAATGCGGTGAGATTGCGCAGCGCGGCGAACAGCGCATGGTTGGCGTCTTGGGAGCAGTTGTTGGCGGGCCCCGCGAACGTTGCGCCCGTTCCGTCGCCGGTTCGGTAGCGCGCGGTCATCGCCTCAAGTTGCATCTGCAAGCCGGCGAGCGCGGAGGTGCAACGTGTATCTTCGAGTTCGAAATCGCCGCTGAAGGCATCGTCGCGTAATAACAGATCGCAGACGGGGCGCGCGCCCGCCCAGCCGAATTGGCGATCGCCCATGTAGCGCGACCAATGCAGCACACCTGCGACCAACCCGTCCGTATTATGCGCGTACACCTGGTTGTAGAGAATCTCAAAGCGCGGCTCGCCGGCCAGCGGCTCCCACACGACTTCAGCCGTGCCGTACGCGAAGTGCCCGAAGTAGAAGAGGCTTTTGGCCAACGGTTCGCGCCGGCGTCCCCCGATGCCGCCGTACACGTGTAGCAGCAGGGCCCGGTCGCCGGTCTTCCAGGGATCCGGTGCGCCGTCGAAACGGACGGAGCGAATCGTTCCCTTGCGCGCGACGATCTCGCTCCACGACCCGCTCCGCACGTCGCGATAGGCGTGCGGGCCGCCCGGCCGCTGCCGCTCGGCGCTGACGCGTAGGAGTTCGCGCGGCCCGAGCGCTTGTACCACGAAGGTTCCATCTACGTCGGGCGCACCGTAGACATACCACCCAGCGTCGTTGAGCGGCGAGCGCTCCAATCCGAGCGTGCTCGAAGGCGCCCGGCCGTCGGTATCGGTGACGACGTGCGGCAGGTGCACGATGCTCGCGGGACCGTCGAATGCCGCCGATGCCGCATTGAAGTGCGCGACGCGAAAACGTTCGCCGGCGAGTGGTTCGAGAAACCGGACGAGGCCGCAATATCGGCCCGTGATCTGAACCGGTTGACGTGCGATCCGCAGGATTGGGTCGGCCCCGTCTTCGACGACAACGTCGCCGGCGAGCATGACGATGACGTCGTCGACCGGGTGCGAACCCGCCAAGGATTCGAGCGGATCGACCACCTGCCAATTGTTTACGCGCACGGGATGAACGCGGCCGGCATAGCGGCTCGAATACTCCGCGTACGCGCTAAAGTGTACGTCGCTCGTCGCCGCGCGAACGACATCGCGTACTTCAGGCTCGTCGCTCCAGCGCAACTTCACAATCCTGGCGGCCAGATGCGCGTGCGCTTCGTCCGCGTGGTGCACCTCGAACCACGCGCCGCCGACGCTCGCACGTTCGGCGAGCTTCGGCAAGATGAGCCGCCCCATCCACATAGCGGAAGGCCGGTAGAGGTTTGGGTCGGGCACGCGATGGAGCGGATAGTATTCGGACCGGTTCCAAGCGGCTTGCGCGTAGCGATCGTAGTTGCTCGCCTTTTTGATCAAGCCGGGTATGGCCACGTGTAGCCGGCCGCGCAGAATCGTCGTGATGTAGTCGAGTGTTTGGCGCAAGTTCGAGCGGCCGTCGGGAAGAATCGCGTGCGGATCGAGCATTCCGCCCGGAACCTGATGTGCGACGGGCCCGAGCGGAATCTGCGTGATCACCCCGAGCCTTCGTGCGCGATTCCAATAGGAGAGGAAGAAGAGCTTCCAACGCGAGGGGAACATGATCGGACCGAGGATTTGCACGTGATCCTTCGATCCGACGAGATGGTAGAGATGCTCCAACTCGAGGAAGCGGCAGCTGCCGCTCATCACGCCGCCGAGTGAGATCACGTCGATCGGCGCGTCGATCGCACGCTTCAAATAGAATGCGGCCGCCGCCGACATCTGGCCCCCGCCGCTGTATCCGATCAATGTCACGGGCGTACCGCTCTTGAGCTTGTAGCCGTTCTGGACCAGACCTTTATACAGAAGCTGAGCGATGCCGAAGTTGTAGAGCGGTCCGTAGCGCTTGTCGGCCGAGACGCCGACGATCAGCACGTTGCGAAGGTTGATGAACATGCCGAGCAGACTGCCGGTATTGCCGAGACGCATCTTATCGATGAACGCCCAGAAGCGCGAGAAGGCTGGATCGGATTCGAGCGGCCGGTTGAGCACCGAGTAGACCATGATGCCGCGAATAAGGCGCGTGTGCTTCGGCAACCTCGGAGCGAGTGCGTCCAAGAACGTCTCGACGTCCGGCGTATAGTGCGAACTCGATTGTGCGATGCCGTCGAGGTAGATGACGTAGCGCAAGACGTCGTCGCGAGCCTTGCGATCGTCGAGCCGGTCGGTATCGGTCTCCACGCCGATCTTGCCGCCGTACCAGCCGGCCCACCAGCCGAGCGTCTCCGCGGGCGCGAGCAGTCCGGCGACGAGAAACGCGATCAGTCCGATCCACGCCAAATCGAACGGGACGCGCGCCTCTCGCGGAAGATGCGTGTACCATTGCGGAGCCGCATGTTCCAGCGGCATGAGTGCGAGGGTCACGAGAATCGTCAGCGCCGCGACAAAGAGCAGCCCGAGGATCGTCGCCATCCGGTCGGGCTGCGGCTGCACGCGTCCCTTGGGAGTCACGCTGACCGTCCCGGTCTCATGGGGCGCTTCGGCGCCGGTCGCGGGTGTTGTGACTTCCATGCTACTTTGGCGCGCAATGGCGAGTTGCTCGTCACCGATCAGCGTCACGCCGGCGGCGGCATTTAACAATTGCGCGCCAAAGCGCGCGACCGGCCGGCCGAAGGTTAGCTGCGCGATCACCATGACGAACCAGCCGAGCCCAACGTAGGTGAGACCGGTCATGAGCGCAACGTGTGCGATCGCCGAGACGCCGACGACCATCGCGAGCAGGTGCCAGATGCGCGCGATCCAGAGCAGCCCGTCGCCCGCGTACGGCAACGCGGACCAAAAGGAAAAGACCATCGGCGCATAACTGAGCGCAAAGACGATCGCGAGCTGCTCGAACGAAACGTGCGCCGCGCCCGGTGCCGCGCAAACGGCGTACGTGCTGAGCAGCAGGAAGGCGTAACCGAACGCGAAGAGCAGCGAGTTGATCGCGATGCTCAAGACGAAGCGCGCCGGTTTGACGCGATTGGCGAAGAGCACGATGCTCTGCCCGAGCGCCTCGGAGAGCGCTGCAAGCAAGACGATCGCAAACGCCGCCGCATACGCGTGACCCAGATGCAGACTCTGAAGAAACGCATCCTCGCGGAGCATGAGGACGCCCCACAGCGTCGTCCACAGATCAGGCGCGAGAGTCATACCGCGCCGCTTCTCGCGAGCAAGCGTGGTGGCCCTCTGAGCGGGCGCCGTGCCTGTTAAGAGTTGCTAAAATCGGTCGCGAAGAGTTGCTCGACGCAACGGTACATCGACGGATCGAGCCGCTGCAGACGGGCGCGCGTCGCCTTTGGCCAGGGCGAATGCGCGTCGTTCACCTCGACGAAGGCACGCACTGATTCAGCGAAGTACTCGTCGAGACCGCTTGCGGCATAGGGCGTGACGAACGAGCGCGCTGCGGCGAACGCGGCGCGAATCTGGGGATC
Source organism: Candidatus Erabacter solicola (assembly GCA_003136895.1). Taxonomy (GTDB): domain Bacteria; phylum Vulcanimicrobiota; class Vulcanimicrobiia; order Vulcanimicrobiales; family Vulcanimicrobiaceae; genus Erabacter; species Erabacter solicola. The sequence goes on from PLDY01000155.1 coordinate 6,147, forward strand.
GTAGCCCGACCGATAGACCCCGCCACCGAGGGCGCAATCGAGCGCGTGTCCGAACTCGTGAGCGACCGTCATCGGGCTCGACGAGCGCAGATAGACGGTACGCTCCTCGACCACAAAGAGTCCCGCCGGCGGAACGGGCCACGCGTCGACGTCGACGCCAAGCCGGCGAAGCGCGTTCGAGGCATCGCAGTATCGTCGCCGGCGGCCGAGCGGAACGATGCGGATGCCGCGGTGCGCGGCGTACTGGAGCGCCGGCGCTCCGAAGTGATGCAAGGTGGAGACGATCGCGCGCGAGGCGCGACCGGAAACGGCTCCGCACAGAAGGGCGGCCGCGGGCAGGGCTCGGGGCATCCGACCATTCTGCCGTAGTCATATGTTCGCGCCGCTGCTTGCACGTGACGCGCCCGCTTCGGTGGGCCGCGATTAGCGCTACTTTCGAGCGCCGAGGCTCTTGAGTGCGGAGTCGATCTGAGCGCTCAAAGACGCGTCCGAGCCCGAACCGGCCCTCGCTTTCTGGAGATAGACGATCGCGCCGCTCACGTCATTTTGGTTCGCGAGCGCGATTCCGGCGACGTAGTTCGAACTGGCGTCGTTCGGATTGATCGCCAGCGCCTTGTCGGCTTCGGCCTTCACGCGCTTCCAATCCGGCGAAAGCCCGCCGGAGAGAATGTTCGTGGCCTGAACGTATAACGCAACGGCGTGCGAAGGAATCATCCGCGCGCCGTTTTCAAGATCGGCGACCGCATCGTCCCTCTTGCCCGCCTGCAGTGCCGCAATGGACTGCTGGTTATAGTATGCGAGCAACGTTTCGTCGATACGGGTGTTCGATGGATCGCGTCGTTTGAGCGCCGCTGCGAGTACGATGCCTCGGTCGATTTGCCCGCCGGACAGATAGGCATCGACGAGCGAAGCATCGATCGCGTTCACGGTCTGGGAATCGGCGTGCTCCGCGGCGGCAAGCGCCTTAGCCCTTTCCAGATCGTCGATCGCCGGCGCGTAGTGCTGCGCGTTCGCGGAGGCCGTGCCGCGAACGTAGAGGACGTTCACGTTCTGCTGGAGCGCGAGGGCTTTGGTGCTCAGTTGGATCGCCCGATCGCTGTTCTTGGCCTCGAGCGATTCGACCGCGGCATCCGAGTACGCCTTGAAGGCGATGATCTTGAAGCGATCCGGGATCGGGCCGGCGGAATCAAATTCGACGACGGCTGCCTGTACGTCGTTCAGATACGTGTCGGCGACAGCGAGCAGCATCCGAGCGTCGCGATCGCGCGGATGCCCGGCAAGGTACGATTGAAGCGCGGCTCGTGCCGCCGCGAATTTGTTCGCGCGAAGCAGCGCGTTGGCGCGGGCAACTTGACTCGAGTAGCGTCCGCTGTCGATGACCGCCGCGGACGGGCCAAAGGTCAGCTGCATCGTGTAGAACGCGTCAACGGGCCGGTCGTCGGAAAGGCCTGGCCTGAACGTCGAGTTCTTCGCAATCTCGAGCGCCGCCGCGTCGTCACCGTGGTTGCTGGACTTCGCGATCTTCACCGCGCCGGGCGCCCCGCTCTTACGGACGAAGATCGTGAGCGTCACCGACCCGGCTCCTAGGATCGGCGCCTTCGGCGATCCTTGCGCGACGAGCAGCGGCGGCTTGTAGCGTGCCGGCTGTTGGGCCCGGCTTGCCGATGGGAGCGACGCGATCGATATCGCGCCAAGAGCGAGCGCGGCGAGCGGGCGAAGCATTCTCGCGTGCATGACACCTCAGCGTCCGGAGCGGAAGCCGCATCACTGTGAGACTCCTTGCGGAGGCAAGCGACACGGCTTCCGAGGTGATCTCCCTCCCGAAAGCCACGCTTTCCTTGCGTGATCGAACGCGGCCCGCGCGGTCGCGGACCTACTTCCCGGGTTCGAGGACTCCGAGGTAGGTCCGCACTTCCCACAGTTCGGGAAAGAACTTCTTGCTGAGCGTCTTCTCGAGATAGTTGACGCCGAGCGAGCCGCCGGTGCCGGGCTTCATGCCGATCATTCGCTCGACCATGCGTACGTGCCGGCCGCGCCACAGCAAGAAGCGTTCGTCGAATTCGATGAAGTCCTCGAGCAGCATGTAGAGATCGTAGTTGTCTTCGGAGTGCTCGTAAATCTGCTTCAGGCTTTCGATCAACGCGTCGTGCGGTTCGATGGCATGGCCGCGTCGCTGTAGGACGCCTTTGAGCGCGTCGTAGAGCGTCGGTTGGCTGAGCCGGCGTTCCAGACGCTCCCGCTCGCGCCCGGTCGGCTCGAGAAAGCGCGCGTGTTCCGACTTCCGTTCGCCGCACAGAAACTCGATTTCGCGGAACTGGGCCGATTGGAATCCGCTTGCCGGGTTGAGCCGGTAGCGGAAGGCGTTGAACTCTTGCGGCGTCATCGTCTCGAGTACTTCGATCTGCGTTTCGAGCAGACGCTGGATCGCGTGAATGCGCCGGAAGTTCTTTTGCACCTTGAGCAGATCGTCGGCTGCGGCGTTGCGAATCGCGGCCTCGATTTCGTGGAGTATCTGCCGGAACCACAGTTCGTACACTTGGTGCACGATGATGAAGAGCAACTCGTCGTGATGCGGCGGGTCGCTCTGCGGCTCTTGCAGGGCGAGCAGTTCGTCGATCTTCAGGTACGAGCCNNTAGATGGCGCCGGCCGAATCGTCGGCGACGAATAGGCTGCCTTCCGGTCCGACGGCGACACCGGTCGGCCGGCCAACGCGCGTTTCATCGGCGCGCTGAAAGCCGGAGACGAACGGCTCCCACTGTTTGGTTGGGTCGTTCCAATCGACCGGCGTAACGGGCGCGTCGCCGCGCAGGGGCACGAAGACGACGCGTGGGGCCACGAGCGGGCGGTGCCACGAGCCGTGCAGCGTGACGAATGCGCCGCCGAGGTAGTGGCGGGGGAAGGAGTGCTTTACCGCGCCGTGCTGCGGATAGATCGCGGCGCCGATCGGCGTGCTGTAGCCGGGGAAGACGACGCGCGGCACGATCGTGTCGGCGCAACTGCGCGAGTTGTCTTTCGACTTGCGGTTGTCGTAACAGACGGGCCAGCCGTAGTCGAGCGTCCCCGGATGGAGCGTGAACGGATCGAAGATCTCGTACGGATGGCCGCGTTCGAGTTCGTCCTGGCCCGCGACTCCGGCCCAAACGGCGCCCGTATCCGGATTGATTGCCAGCGCGATCGCGTTGCGGATGTTGCGAGCTTTGGGGTGCATATCGCTGCCGTCGGCATTCATCGCTTGGATCGTCGCGCGCGTCGTATCGGTCTCGGTGCAAGCATTGCACGACGAGCCGACGCTCGCATAGAGGACGCTGCGCGTGGGCGCGACCGTGGTCGTCACGTGGTCGCTGCTTCCGCCCGGACGAACGTTCGCGATCTTTGCCGGCACCGCTGCCGCGATGCGTTGGCCCTTGGCGTAGGGCACGCGCCAGACGCCGAATTGCGTCCCGATGTACACGTACTGGGAACCGGGGCCGAAAGCGACGCCGGCCACCGGCGCTTCGTTGATGCTGGCGAAGGTGACGGGCGTTCCCGCATCGCCCTCGGCATCGGGTACGAGCATGACCGTGCTGCCGTTGGTGCCGACGAGCAGGTCGCCGTTCGGTGCGGCCGCGAGTTCACGCGCGCCGCGCACGTGCGCGATCACTTCGATCGAGAAGCCGGCCGGAACGGTGATCTCCGCCGGCGCCGAGGAGGCGCCAAGAGCCGATCCGGTAAGCAGCAGCGCGACACATGAGGAGACGGCGCCGAGGAGCCTAAGACGAACGTTCATGCGTTTCGTCTTCGACCCCCGGCGCCGTCACGGCTGCCGTTGGGTTAGGTTTTTACGGGGTCGGGCTAGCTGCGGGCGCTGCCGGAGCCATGCGGCCGGGTGCACCGTCGTGCATGCGAGCACCGGGGCCGCCGGGCGGCATTCCGGGAGCGCGCATCCGCCGTCCGGGCAGCATGCCCGGTCCGCCGCGGCTATGCAGACCGGGAAACTCCTGATGCGAACCCATCGCGAGGAGGATGCGGCCGGCACTCGGTGTGCGTTTGTGGTGACTGGAGCGCTTGTTCTGGCCGCCGCGGGCTTGCATTCGCACCTTCGCTGCGTCCATCCGTGCGCGTGCTTCGGCCGGCATGCTGGCGAGCAACTTCGCGTGAGCGGCGGCCATCAGCGTCTTGGTCTTGGCACGATAGTCGCTGGCGATTTTGAGGATGCTTGCTCTTTGGCTAGCTGAAAGCGCGGCGTCGAGTTTTGACGCTGCCGCTTTACGATCGGGCTTGGTCGAAAGGGCCAGGTTCCCGAGCGTTAAGGCCAGCGTCGTCCGCTGCGCGGGCGTCAGAGCCGCCAGAAGTCTGGCGTGCTCCTGATCGTGGAGCGCTTTCATCTGCGCATGAGTCTGGCGCATGGCGGTCATGATCGCATCGCGTTGCGCTTGAGTCGGCCGCGCCGGTGCGGCCATCGGGGCTGGGGTCGCGGTCGCCTGGTCGTCGGCCAGAGCGAAACTGGGGGCTAGGAGAAAGACGAAGGAAAGCATAGCAATTGCACGTTTCATGCTGGCATCGTACCTGTTGTTGCTTGGATGTCCCTGGGGTTGGGAGGCGGGCGCCTAGACCGAGCCGACTCGTGGGGCATTCGCAGCGCCACCGTGTTCGAGCCCCCACAGTCCGAAGATCGTGCCGCAATGGACGTCCTTCGGAAGGGCGGCCGCAAAACGCGTCCGCGCGAGTTCGTTGACCTGCAACCAGGCATCTTCATCGGAAGCGAGTGTCGGTAAGACCGTGACGCGTAGCCGCTTGGCTCGCTCGAGTGCCAACAGCCGGACGTGCGCATAGAGCGGGTCCTCTTCGAGCGTTTGCGCGATGGCGGTTCGCGCGAAGCCCGCGCCGCCGTCGTCGAGCCGTTCGACCCAGGCGCGGATGAAATCGAGTTGCAGGCTCGAGCCGTCGAAACGGCTGCACTCGCGCCGGTACGGAGCCGGAAAGATCGGTCCGTCGACCGCGCCAAGCTCGAGCATCTTGCCCCACAGAACGAGAAGTCGTTGCCGCGCGAGCGTGCGAAGCGGCGTCGGCCCATCGGGCGCGCAGTTCGTCCGGGCTGGCACAAATTGTCCGCACTTTTTCGGCGGTGTAGTCGGTGAGCTTGACGACGCGGAGTTGGTTGCCGTCGGCGTCAAGTTCGTGGACGAGTTCAGCGGCGATTTCCACCTGACAACCATCGAAATAAAATTTCCTTTTCTCGCCCGGAATCGGATCACTAATAACTGTGCCGCCGTTCGGTTCATT
>PLDY01000110.1 GCA_003136895.1 Candidatus Erabacter solicola
GGCATGCCGACCGTAATCGCCGCAGCCTCAGCGGCGCCGCTCAATTGGGTGTAGGCGATCGTCGGATTGATCAGCGTCCCGCCATCGACCTGAACGCTGGCCAGTGGCTGGCCGGCGGCAAAGAGCCGCTGGTCGGGATAGGGCTGAAGCCCGAAGTGGATCGGGTCGTTGACGAAGAGATTCTGATCGGCCATCGCGAGGATGATGATCTGGCCGTTGAGCAAGAAGCCCGCTACGCGCTGGTCGGCGAGCAGGGAGTCGAGGGTCTTCGCGACCTCGGGATCGGTCGATTTGAGGCGCGTCGGCTTGAGCCCAGCCGGCACGTAACGCCGGTCCAGCGTTTGCACGATCGCATCGAAGAACGCGCTGAGGCTCTTCATCTTCTGGTCGTGCGTCATCGACGGCGCGATGACCAAGAACTGATCGTAGACCAAATCGCCGCGATTGAGCACGACGTTGCTCTCGCGCACGTGCCGGTTGAGCGCGTCGGCCGTGGCCTGCAGTTGGTTGACGCGCGTGTTGATCTCGTCGAGATGGAAGAATGCGGCCCGTGCGTAGGCTGAAAACGAGAGCGCCAAGACGGTCGCGACCAGCGCGATCATCATCCCGGTTCCGACGGCGACGATCGTCGACGTGTACTTGGGCCGCAGGTTGAACAGCGTCAGACGCTTGCGTCCGATTTGGTGACCGACGCGGTCGCCGACGTACGCGATCGCGCCCGCCAGCAGCGTGATGAGCACGATCAGAGCCAGGCCGCCGAGGGTGCCCACCGTTAATACCGCGCCGCACGCTGCAAGAGCAGCGCGCCGATTGCGGTAAAGATTGCGTTCGGCAGCCAGGCCCCGAGCGTCGAAGCGACATATCCGCCTGGCAGGCTCGAGGTGACCGCCGAGACGATGCTTGCGATCACGAAATAGACGAAGACGATCGCGACCGCGAGCCCGAAACCGAGCCCGGTGCTTCCGCCCCCGCGCGACGGACGCAGCCCGAAGGGAACCGCGATCAGCGTGAAGACGAACGAAGCGAACGGACGCGCGAACTTCTCTTCATACGTCGTCTGGAAGGCGCGCGTTTCTTGGGGACTGAGCTGCCCCGATTCGATGACGTCCCGAACCTGCGAGCGGCTCATCTCCTCCCTGTTCTTATTGGTGATCGTCTGCTGGATCTGACTCGGCTTCTCGCCGATGTCGGCCTGCTGCTCGGGTTCCTCCAATAAGTGCGTGGTTCCGTCCGGATTGATTTGGTATTCCCGGGCATTGATGAAGGTCCACGTCGGAGGCTGGTACCTGGCACGGTCGGCAAAGATGATGACTTGCTCGCGGTTGGCGGCGTCGTACTTGATCAGCGTCACCTTGAGCAGCGTCTGCGTCGTCGCTTCATAGCCTGCGAAGGCGGTCAGTTGGCGTCCTCCACCGGGCAGGGCGGTCGTCACCGCATGGCTGCCGCCGCCGTAGGGGCCGACTTGTTTGATGACCTCTTCGCGCAGATAGGTCGCGCGATCGTTGGCGTAGGGAACGACACCTTCTTGAAGGATGAGCGCGACAACCGAGACGCCGAACCCGACGACCAGCAGCGGCGCGACCGCGCGAACGAGGCCAATGCCGCCCGCTTTCATCGCCGTGATCTCGCTCTCGCCGGAGAGCCGTTGCAACGCGAGCAGCACGCCGAGCAGCATCGCCATCGGCACGACCGTGATCATGATCTGAGGAAGCTGCCACAGAAAGTACCCGATCGCCGCACCGAGCGGCGCGTGTTCCTCGGAGACGAGCCGGCTGATCGCGAGAATGTTGGTTGCGGCAAAGATCAACGTGAAGGCCGATAGCCCGAACGCGAATGGTCCGCCCAGTTCGGAGACCATGTAGCGGTCGAGAATTCTTGGCGTCGATGCGAAAGGCCGGATCGCGGCGAGACGCGCACTCACTAGAGCCGGAAGCCCTCGCCTAGATAGAATTGGCGCGCGATCGGCGAACTCAGCACTTCCTGCGCGTTGCCGGAGACGACGATTTCACCATCGTTGAGAATGTAGGCGCGATCGACGATCGCGAGGGTCTCACGCACTTGGTGATCGGTAATCAGCACGCCCAGCCCGCGCTCCCGCAGTTGCCGAATCATCAGTTGAATGTCGGCGACCGCGATCGGATCGATTCCGGTGAACGGCTCGTCGAGCAAGAGGAAGGCCGGTTCGGTCGAGATCGCGCGCGCGATTTCGACACGCCGGCGCTCGCCGCCCGAGAGCGAGTCGCCGCGCGCGTTGATGAACTTCGCCAAACCGAACTCTTCGAGAAGATCCGGCAGCCGGCGTTCTTGCTCGCGCCGGGAGACGCCGTTCATCTCCCAAATCAAACGGATATTGTCGCCGACCGAGAGTTTCCGAAAGATCGAATTCTCTTGCGCGAGGTATCCGATTCCGGAGCGCGCGCGCTGGTACATCGGCTCGCCGGTCAGATCGATTTCGACGCCATGGTCGACGAGCGCGACGCTGCCTTCGTCCGGCTTGACCAGACCCACGACCATATAGAAGGTCGTCGTCTTGCCGGCGCCGTTGGGGCCAAGCAAACCGACGATTTCTCCGGTGCGCACGTCGGCGCTGACGCGATTGACGACCGCTCGCTCGGCGTAGCGCTTGACGAGCGACTTGAGGACGATCCGCCGATCGCTCGATGTGCCGTTTGTCGTCATCAGGGCGCGCTGCCCTGCACGTGCATTTCGGTCGTTCGCAAGTTGTAGTCCATCCGTTGTCCGGAGAAATGTTCGCCCTGCGCGGTCGTGATTTCGACGTTACCCTCGCCATGCAAGACTTCGCTCGAGTCGTCGTAGCGCAGCGTATCGCTCGTCAGCGTCATCCCTTCGTTGGTCCGCGAGTGGACGCCCCCGGTCATGGTAATCGTTTTCTCCCGCTCCGCGACCCGGGCGTGCGGCGCATCGGCCACGATCGAGCGTCCTCCCGCTCCATAGAAGATAACGTGCGGCACCTCGAAATCGCTGACGCCGTTGCCCTCCGACAAACGGATCGAGGTGTTCGAATCGGCGCGCAGTTTGTAGACGATGCGGTCCCTCTTTTGCTCGCTCAGATAGATGTACTTCGAGCCTTTGCGAACCGAACTGATGCGGACCGGGACCGAGCTGTTCTCGGCCGCGGGAACCGCGTTCGCGGCCGGGCCGGCGGCAACGCTCGCCGCCGGATTGGGCGAGCGCGCCGTGCAACCGGCCGCAGCGAGTAGCGCCGCGAGCACAATGCAGGCGGCGATAGGCCGGCCGCTCACTCGAAGACCGGGCCGAACCGCGCGGCCGCGAGGGCCAGGGCCGTATACGGAATCCACACGAAGCTCATTTCGACGACCCCGATCGTATCGAAGAGACCTTGGACGAGGGTCGCGATCAGCCCGGCCGCTATCGCCAGAGCAAAGGGCCGTCCGGCCGGGGCCAATCCGAGCAGCGAGCGCCGGAAGGCGCGCGCGAACGCGAGCCAGCCGAGCGCCGTCGCCACCACTCCGGCGACACCCAATTCACCGGCTAAAGAAAGGTAGATATCGTGCGGGTGAAGCGCGCCGAAGGCGCCCGGTTGCGCGCCGTTCGGCGTGCGCACCTGCGGATAGACGCGCCAATATGCCATCGGCCCGGCGCCCGTCAACGGAAAGAGTTCGGCGACCCGAGCTCCCGCGACGAGCGTCGCGACGCGGTTGAACGAATCGGCTGAATCGTGTCGTGCAACCGGGCGCAGCGCCAGCGCCAAGCCAACGGCCAGCAGCAGCGCCCCGAGCACCAGCGCCACTCGTCTACCGCGCAACGTCGCGGCCAGAAAGACGGCGCCGGCGCCGGCGGCGATCCAGCCCGAACGCGAATAGGTCAAGACGAGCGCCAGGGCCGCGAGGCTCGTCGCGCTCCAAGCCAGCGTCTGCAGCGCACGACGCTGCGCCGAGCGCGCGACGCCGAATGCCACGAACCCGAACAAGAGCAAGAACGCCGCGCATTGATTGGCGGTCACGAAGGTTCCGGCGGCGCGACCGTTGTTGTAGGCGTAGAGTTCGGCGGGGCGATGCAGCGCCAGCATCGCAAGCGCGGCGAGCGCGGCGATTGTTCCGGCGGACAAATACGCGACGATCAGCACGCGCCCGACCGGCGGCCCGGCATAGTAGCGCACGAAACCCATATGAAAGGTCGCGGCGAGCAGCATGATGCCGAGCACCTGCACCCCGGAGACGGGGTCGATGCCGAACGCCGTCGCGAGCGCGACGGCGCCGAGCCAAGCGAACAGCATCGCGGGCGACGCACCGAACGAAAAAGCGCGATCGCGCCACAAGCGCAGCAAAATGAAGAGCGCGGCCAGCGCCAGGATCGCGACCAGCGCGGCGGCTCCGGCGCGCGAGACGAAAACATAACCGACCGGCGGCGTCGGCGAGAGCGCGGCCAGCGACGTGTAAAATTGCACGACGACAAAAAACGCGGCCAGCGCCCAAGCGAGCGGCGCGGTCGCGCGCATCACGGCTCGGCCCCGACGGGTTGCGCGACTGCGAGCGTCAACGCCATGAACGGAATCCAGCATCCGAAGATGACGATCTGCACGAAGTCGACGGCGCCTTGCACCCACGTCGCGATGAATCCCGCGGTCAACGCGAGCGCGAGCATGCGCGCACGTCCATCGGCCACACGCAGACGTCGAACCAACTCCCGACCGAAGCACCACCACAGCGCGAGCAAGGTTGCGATCCCGAGCACGCCCGTCTCGGCAAATGCGGTCAAGAGATAACTGTGCGCGTGAAAGGCCTGCGCCACCGATGACGGACCTTCGAGCAACGGGTACGCGTGCCGGAACGCCCCCGGGCCGACGCCGGTCAACGGAAATAATTCGATGGCGCGCAAGGCCGCGTGCCAGATCGGCAGACGCGTGAAGTCCTCGCCCGGGTTGTGGTGATCGTCGAAGCCGAGCAACCAGCGCGCCTCGAGCAGCAACGCAACGACGAGCGTCAGCGCCAGCCACCAGCGACGCCGCTGCATAAAGATGAAGAACGCGATGCCCACGGACAACCCGAAGATACCGGCGCGCGAGTATGTCAGCCACATCGCCGCGAGACCGGCGCCGGCCGCAACGCCGCCCAGCACGCGCAACCATCCACGTCGCGAGACCAGCGCAATCCCGAAGCCGACCGGAACCAAGAAGCACAAATAGCCCGCGAACTCGCCGGGCACGATGAAGGTCGAGACGGCGCGTCCGTGCACGATCACGTAGAGGTCGGCCGGACGCTGTGTCACTACCATCGCGAGCCCAAGCAGCGTCGCGGCCAGACCGCTTGCGAGAAACGAAGCGAAGACGGCGACGCTCGCGTGCGGCAGCAGATAGTAGCGCGTCACGGCGACGTACAGCGCCAAGCTGAGTAAGCCTACGAGCACGAAGAGCATACCCGTCGCGGGATCGAGTCCCAAAGCAGCGGCGATCGCCCATCCACCTATATACACCAGGATGGGACGCAGCATGACGCCCCACGCCATTTCACGCCGCAGCGCCATCGCGTAGACGACGAGCGCGCCGAGCACCGCGAGCGCNNATGCCCGGCGGCGCGAGCGCGGCAACGAAGATCAGTGCCGGAAAAGCGGGCAGCGCTCCGAAGCCGAACGCCAAGCACGCGAGTGCCAACCGGCGTTCTGCGATCGGGCTCACGCGAGCGCCGCAGCTGCGAGTGCGATCGCGTGCGACCCGCCGGCTCCGCCCATGCGCCGCCGGCCGGCGACGCGCATGCGTTCGATGCGCGCGCCATCCGCGAGAAGCTCCGCAACCGCCGCGGCCGCGCGCTCCGGCGCCGGCGGCACGAGCGCCAGCGCGTCGCCCAGCAAGCGACGCTGGCGCATGCGGTACCAGCCTTCACCCGCGGAGCGGCGCGCGGTTGCGTCGACATCGAGCGCGACGACCGGCACCCCGCNNCAAGCAACGTTCCGAGCGGCCCGCGCCACGCAATCATGCGCGTGCCGCGCGCGCCTGCGTGAAACGGTATCCCGCTCGTGGCGCCGGTCGCGTCGATCCTCCAACCGTCCGCCGCAAGCGCGCCGGCGACGCGATCCGCATCGACCGTGGGCGCGATCGAAAGGAGCGCGTGCGTGCCCGGCACGAGGTCGCCGAGCGCGCGCACCACGCGCGCCAAACGCGCCGCGTCGGCATACGCGGTCTCACGGCTTCCCGGTAAGACGCCGATCCAATCGTCGCCCGCGAACTCGGCCGGCGGTGCGGGCGCGTCGTCGAGCAGATCGACAATCGTGTTCCCCGGCGCTTCGGCGATGACGCCGTGCGCGCGCAAGCTCGCCGCGGTTTCGTCGTCTCGCACGAAGACGCGCGCCGCGCCGCGCAGCAGTCGGCGCTCGAGCGGTCCGTAGGGCGCGACGTAGACGCTCTTGGCCGTGCCGACGAAGATCGCGGGACGGCGCGTCAATCGAGCCAGCAGCAGCGCGTAAACGTCGCCGACCGCGACGACGCAGCGATAGCGCGAGCCCGGGCCACGCAGGAACGTCAGCTGCTGCAGCAAGAGCGTAACGAAACCGGCCCGCAGATCGCACGCGAAGGCGCGAACGTTGCCCATCGCAACCAAACCGCCGCTCGGCATCGTTCGGCTCGGACCAACCGTCGCGAGCGTCCCATTCGCCGACGGGACGCCGACCAGCGCGAGGTGATCGAGCGCCAGCGAAGGCCGCACGAGCCCACGCAGCTCGCGCGCGATCCGTTCGGCGATCGCGCGCTCACCGTTGCCGTTGCTGACGAACAACACACCCTCGCCCATCAGCGAGCGCCTAGAAGCGGGAGAAGTCCGAAGCGCGCGACGCGAACGCGCCCGCCGTCGGATTCGAGTTCGGTGCGTGAAACGTGCGCTCCGTACGGACCGGCGTGCACGATCGGAACGTTCCCGGCGTACTCCGGCTCGGTCAGGGTATCGTGACTGTGTCCGCCAAGGACGAGATCGATGCGCGGAACGGCCTGCGCCAATCTGCGATCCATGCGCAGGCCGAGATGCGAGAGCGCGATCAGCACGACGCCCGGCGGCGTTTCGGCAGCGATGCGCTGCGCGGATGCGATCGGATCCAGGAAACGCCACCCGAAGAGACGTTCCCACGGGCTGCCGCCGGGGTACTGCACGACCAGTAATGCGAAGAGGCGAACGCGCAGCCCGTCGGGCGCGAGATCGAGGTGCGGCACGAAGGGGAGCGGCCGTCCTCGCAGATCGATCAGATTCGAACAGAGCAGCGGATGCCGCATCTGCCGCGCGCGCGCCGCCAGCAGCGGAAAGAGGTAATGGAACTCGCGATTGCCGATACCTTGCGCGTCGTAGCCGGCCGCATCGATCTCAGCTAGAATCGGCTCCGAGCGGTGGTAGACGGTCTGACTGCCGCGCAGCGCATCGCCGCAATCGAACAAGAGCCCGGGCGCTTCGGCACGCAATGCCTTCAGCCGCGGAACGAAACCGCGATGATCGTGTAAGTCGGAGGTGTGGTAGACGCGCAGGTTCACGCCGCGCCGCGCGCCCCGCCGCGAGCGAGCGATACGGCGAACTGCGCGCAGTGTGCCAGCGCATCGGGCGCTCCAAGTGCAGCGCGAACTTCGCGCATCGCCGCAAGTTCCCCGGACGGATCGTGCAGGAGCGTGGCCAGCGCAGCGGCGAGCGCGCCCGGCGTCGCGGCATCTTGTAGCAACTCGGGAACGATCTCGCGATCGAGCAAGATGTTCGGCAAGGTCACGTAGCGGCGATGCCAGATGCGTTCGGCGATCTTCATTTGCGCGCCGGCGAGCACGTACAGTGCGACGGTCGGCACCTCGAGCAACGCGGCCTCGAGAACGGCAGTTCCCGATGCGATGAAGGCCGCGTCCGCGTCATCGAGGGCCGCTCGCGCGCCGCGCACGATGCGTGCCGAGAACCCGTTGCGCGCCATCTCCGCTCGCAGCAGCGCTTCGGTATCCGCATCGGCCGCACCGATCACGACCTCGAGGCGCGGACGTACCTCGCGCAGGAGTTCGCATGCGGCGAACAGGCGCGCGGCGTGGCGCCGCACCTCGGCGCGCCGGCTGCCGGCCAGCAGCGCGACGGTTCCACCATCGTCCGGAGCCGGCGGTCGCGCGGCACGCGGCGCGATCATCGAGCCGAGCGGATGGCCGAAGTATTCGATCGAAAAACCGAGCGACGCATAGAAGTCGCGCTGGTGCGCGAAGGCCGTCAGCGCGCGCGCCGAGCGCGCGACCGTACGCGCTTGCGCCGGATTGTCGAACCACGCTCCCGGTGGAAAGTAATAGAGAATCGGTCCCACGTAGCCGAGCATCCGCAACGTCTTCGCCAAGCGCAGATTGAACGCCCCGAAATCGACCAGCACCACCAGATCGACCGGCCGCATGCGCAGCCACAGCGCGTGTCGCCAGAGGATCGTCCAGAGCGGAAGTGCTCGCGCGAGTGCATCGACGAGGCCGATCGTCGCCCAGCGGCGCGTCTGGGCCGTGAGCCGGAATCCGGCGTCGCGCATTCGTTCGCTTCCGATTCCGCAAAACTCGATGCCGGACTCAAGCGTCCGCATCGCGTCCGCGAGCGTGGCCGCCAACATATCTCCCGATGCTTCACCGGTCGACATGAATACCCGCACGCTTCGCTTCCCCGCGGCTACTTCATGATTCCGCGCTCGGACTGCCCCTGAACGAACGCGATAAGATGCTCCCCCTCGGGCGTCTTCACGATCTGCTTCATCGCCTCGAGCGCCTGCGAAATATTCAACTTCGAGCGATACAGCAGCTTGAAGCACTCTTTGAGTTCGGCCAGCGTCTCCGGCGCGAACTCGGCGCGGCGCAGGCCGATCGAGTTGAGCCCGTGGACCTCGGCCGGAACGCCTTCGACCAAGAAGTACGGCGGAATATCGCGTGCGATCTTCGTGAACCCGCCGACCATCGCATACGCGCCGATCCGCACGAATTGATGCGCTCCGGTCATGCCGCCGATATTGGCGTAGTCCTCGATCGTCACGTGCCCCGCAAGTTGGGCCGTGCTCGACATCGTGACGTTGTTGCCGATGCTGCAGTTGTGCGCGATGTGCACGTAGGTCAGCAGCAAGCAATCGTCGCCGACCGACGTGACCTCGCCCTCGCCCGTGCCGCGGTGGATCGAGACGAACTCGCGAATCGTCGTGCGGTTGCCGATCTTCGTATACGAGACTTCGCCTTGGTACTTGCGATCCTGCGACGACAGCCCGATCGTCGTAAACGGGTACACGATGGTATCCTCACCGATCGTCGTGTGACCGTTGATAACGACGTGCGAGAGCAAGCGGCTGCGCGCGCCGACGTTGACGTTCTTGCCGACGACGCAGAAGGGGCCGATCTCGGCCCCTTCGCCGACGGTGGCCGAAGGATGTACGACGGCGGTCGGATGGATCACGCGCGCCTCATTCGTGGAGAAACGACGCGTCCATTCCGAAATCGGCGACGGCCCCGAGCGAGAACATCAATTCGGCCGTACACACGAGCTTGCCGTCCACGCGCGCAGTGCCGGTCACCCAGCCGATTTGAGAGCGCACGCGTACCAGGGTCGAATCCATGTCCAGCCGGTCCCCGGGAACGACGGGACGCCGGAACCGCACTTTGTCGATCCCCGTGAGAAACGGCGTGCGGCCGCGGTACTCATTGTCGGCCAAGATGATCGTGCCGCCGAGTTGCGCCAGCGCCTCGATCATCAAGACGCCCGGCATCAGCGGGTTTCCCGGAAAGTGCCCCTGAAAGAACGGTTCGTTGACGGTCAGATTCTTGTAGCCGGCGGCGCGCTTCATCGGCTCGAATTCCGTGATGCGGTCGATCAACAGCATCGGATAGCGATGCGGCAAGATCTCCATGATCCGCCGGATCGACATCGGCGTCTCCGCATCGTTCATCGGCCGCCCACTGCGGCGCGGCGCGGCGCGTAGGCCTCGCGCAATCCGTTCGTGGCGATCGCGTGCAGACGATGGCCGCTCTTGATCGAGATGACCTCGCATTGCGGCCACGCGCCCAAGAGCGCGAAGTCGCCGATCAAATCGAGCGCTTTGTGTCGCACGACCTCGTTCGGCCAGCGCAACGGCGTCATCGGACCATCCGGCGCGAAAACCAGCGCGTTATCGAGCGAACCGCCGCGCGCGAGGCCGGCCGCGAGCAACGCTTCGACCTCGTGCAGATATCCGAAGGTGCGCGCCGGAGCGATCTCGGCGAGAAAACGATCGGGGGCGATCGACATATCCAGAAATTGCGCACCGACCGGCGGCGCGAAATCGACCGAAAACTGAATGCGGAACTCTTCACACGGCAACACGACGAGCGTCGCGTTGCCCTCGCGGTAGAAGAACGGCCGATCGACCACAAAACGCCGGCGCGCGGTCGCCTGCGGAGCGATGCCGGCGTGCTCGATCGCTTGCGCGAAGGCCGCCGCGCTGCCGTCCATTGCCGGAATCTCCGGTCCGTCGACTTCAATCAGCGCATTGTCGACGCCCATCGCGAAGAGCGCGGAGAGCAAGTGCTCGACGGTCGAAACCGTGCGCTCGCCGTCGCCGATGACCGTCGAGCGCCGGGTCTCGACGACATTCTCGGCTAGCGCCGGGATGACCGGTCCGCCCGCGCCGAGGCGAAAGCGCAGGCCGCTGCCCGCGACTTGCGGGCGAACCGTCACGCGCGCTTCCGCGCCCGTGTGCAGTCCGATTCCTTCGAACTCCAGCACGTCGCGAAGCGTGTGCTGCTGCTGCATTACTTTCGCTCCAAAGCGCTTACGCGCTCGAACAATTTACCGAGGCCACGAAGCCGGACCTGCTGACGCAACTCTTCGCGGTGATCGTGTGCGGGCTGACCGCTGATGAACGCATCGTCCGGGACGTCGCTCCAAACCATCGTGTTGCCGGCGATGCGAACGCGCGATCCGACCGTGATGTGGCCCTTGAAGGCGGACTGGCCGCCGACGAGCACGTGGTCGCCCACCACCGTCGAGCCGGCCAGGCCCGTCATCGCCGCGAAGGCCGAGTGTTTGCCGATGCGGCAGTTGTGCCCGATCTGAATGAGGTTGTCGATCTTCGTGCCCGTGCCGATCGACGTACTCCCCATCTGCGCGCGATCGATGCACGTGTTGGCGCCGATCTCCACATCGTCGCCAAGCGTCACGTTACCGACCTGCGGAATCTTTTCGAAGCGTCCGTCGATGAACACGTATCCGAAACCATCGCTGCCCACGATCGCGCCGGCCTGCAGGACGACGCGGTCACCCGCGACGCAGCGCTCGAGCAGCATAGCGCGCGGATGCAACGTGCCGCGCCGCCCGAGCCGCGCATCGGCGCCCACGATCGCTCCCGCGAGCAAGATGCATTCGGCGCCGATCTCGGCGCGTGGGCCGACGTAGACTTGCGGCCCGATATGGACGTCTGGCCCAACTCGCGCGGTCGCATCGACGATTGCGCTCGGATCGCGGTACGGCGCGGCGGGGCGCGCCGGTTCGAGCGAGGCGAGGATGGCGGCGAGCGCGGCGCGCGCGGAGGCGACGAGCAAGAGCGGCTTCCGCGCAGTCCCGACCGCCTCGGCCAGCGCGGGTTCGGTCAGCACCGCCGCCGCCTTGGAGTCTAAGGCGTTACGCAAGTATCGTTCGTCGGTCGCAAAGGTCAGCGCGCGATCGTCGACGTCTTCGATCGCCGCGATTCGTTCGATCGGGGTCTCGCCGTCGCCCAGCACCGTCCCGCCGACGAGCGCTGCGTACTCGGCGAGCGTCAACTGTTCGGCGGCGGGGACTTTTCTGTGATCTTGAGGATCTTCTCGACCTCACCCGTGATATCGGTGCCGCCGTATCCGACGTACTCGTGGGTGACGACGAGCTTGAAGTGGCGCTCGTTCGCCACTTGTTCGGCCGCCGTGCGAACATCGCTGGTCACCTCGTTCTGCATCGTTACGAAGCGCGCGCGAAGTCCGTCGAGCTGTCGCTGCTTGTCGCTCCGCGAAGCGCTCGAACGGTTGATCGCATCGGTATCGGCGGCGAGCTGATTATTGTAATTGATGAACTTGGGCCAATTCTGCGTGATTCGCGAGATGTCGACCGTGGCGATCTGGCCTCCGGACGGTTGCGAATTGCAACCGGCGAGCGCGATCGCGGCGCTCGCTACTACGATCAATCGTTTCACTCGTGTAGACTCTCGATGTCTTTCTCAGCATCGGCGGTGAGATCGATCCCGCCTGCGGGTGCTACGACATCGGTGAAGACGACGTTGATGCCTCGTCTTGCAGCGATGAACTTTACCTCGCGCCCGATCTGCGCGACCATCTGATCGTACAGCTCGTTACGTTGCTTCTGCAGCGCATCGAGCTGTTTGTTAGAACCTGCTTGCGCTCCGGCGTTGACCCCTTGAAGGCGCGCGAAACGTTGGGCGAGGTCCGCACGCGTCTTCTCGAACTCGTCGATCGTCGTTTTCGCATCCTTGCTGAAGTCGTCTTGGTATTGCTTGTGCAGCGCTTCGAGTTTCCCGCGCATGTCGGGCGAAAGCGACGCCGGCATCGCCGGGCCACTCGCTCCGCCCGGGCCGCCACCCAGCCTCGAAGCAAGCTCGGCCCGCGTCTCGAGCTCGCGCTTGTTGATCTTCGCAAGCGAACGAATGCGCATCGCGTCGCCCTGCCGCGTCAACTCGGCATTCGTGCCGTCGCGCAGCTGTTTCTGCAAAGCCGCAAGGGTGGCGCCGTCGCGATTCTTCATCGCAGCCAGCGCGTCGGACTCTTTGCGGTCGATCGCTTCGAGCTGCTTGCGCGCGTCTTCGCGCGTCGCGTCGTCGAGCACCAAGTTCGAAAGTTTCGCGCGCAACGATAGCCGCTCGGCCGAATCGTCGGTCGCCAGCTGCAGCGCATAATCCGCTTCCTTTTTCTGAAGCTGTTCGACGGTCGTGCGATAGCGGCGAGCCGCGCTGTCGTTGAGCGAGTGTTGCAAAGCGATCATCGCGGCGCGATCTTGGGACATCAGTTGTGCGCGGTAGGCCACCAGATTCTTCTGGGCGTCGTTCGCGACGGTCCGTGCCTGGACCGCAAATTGCTGCTGGATTTCATTCTGAATCGAAGCGCCGCTCGCGCCCGGCGCGCCGCCGGCAGCGCCGAGCGCCTGGCGTACCGCCTCGGCTTCGCGCTTTCGATACTCGTCCTGCTTGCGATCGAGCTCGCTCTTGGCGCGTTGCGAGGCCTGCTGGAACTCGC
Organism: Candidatus Erabacter solicola; assembly: GCA_003136895.1. GTDB lineage: Bacteria > Vulcanimicrobiota > Vulcanimicrobiia > Vulcanimicrobiales > Vulcanimicrobiaceae > Erabacter > Erabacter solicola. The sequence goes on from PLDY01000110.1 coordinate 13,190, forward strand.
GTTGCAATGCGACCTGCTCTCTGCGCAGCGCGGCCGGCGCGAGCGTTGGCCCGGTACCGATGCTCTTGAGCTGGATCGCCGCCATATCGTCGTCGAGCCGCGCGAGTTGACCGTAGAGCGGATGGACCTTGACCAGATCGTCCATCCGAATGTATCCGACCGCGCCCTGCGACTTGGCCGACTGGCTCGCAACGGTACTGCCGCCGCCCCGATCGCACCCGAAAAGCAACAACCCCGCGATACAACATATCGCGGGGAACGTCGCTAGCGCCAGGCCCGCTTTACTTGAGCGCGCTGCTGACATCCGCCGTGATGTCCATGCCGCCGTAGAGCAGATTCGAGCGCTCGATGACCAGCAAGAGACCCTTCTTGCGAGCGATATCTTCGATCACTTTCTTCATTTGATCGATGACCGGATCGAGCGTCGCTTTACGCTGGTCGAGCATCGTCTTCTGAAGATCTTTGAAGATCTGTTGGCGATCTTGATCGGTCTTCGCGGCGCGCATCTTGGCCTGCGCGATATTGTTCTGATCGTTCTGAAATTTGACGAAAGCGTCGTTGGCGACTTTGATCTTCGGAACGAGATTGATCTGCGCTTGATCGATGTAACCGACGCTCGACGGTGGCGGCGTGCTGACCGGTGGCACCGGATCGCCGATGCCGTTAAAGAGATCGATCACGCTACGAGTTACGTCCTGGCCGCCGAAGACGACGATGCGCTTATCGACCACGACCGACAGGTTCTTGCTCGAAGCGACCGACGCGATCGAGATCTGCGCCCGCTGAAAGAGCGGGCCGAGTACCTCTTGTTGCTTCTTCTGAAACTTGTTCTGAAATTCCTGAGCGATCCGGGCTTGGTCGTTGGTCGCCTTCACGCCACGAATTCGCGCGGCGAACTGAGCGTCGAGATCCGCCTTGTATTTCCCAAGTTGCCGGTTCGCGTTGTTGAACTGCGGCATGTTCGAGAGAGCCGACTGATCGACGAATCCGATGTCGGTAACGTCGGCCGCCAATGTCGCGGGGGCAAGGAAGGCGCTCGCCATGACGAGCGCGCCGACGGCGGCCGCGAGTCGATGCTGAAACGTGATTCGCATGCTGTTAGAAACTCTGTCCTATTCCAAAACTCGTGTGGTTGGTGCCGCCCGCACCGCGAGCGAAATCGAGGCGGATCGAGCGAAAACCAAGTTGCTTGACGTCGAAGCGCAGACCGACGCCCATATCGAAATGATAGAGCCACTTGTTGTAGTCGACCACGACGTTTCCGAAATTATCCAGCAGAGGGTCCGCGCCGCGGATTCGCAGCGAACCGTAGTCGCTGAACAGCGCTATGTTGAAGCTGCGATCCGGCGAGAGCGGCAAGCGCAGTTCGGATTGCAACAGTAACGCTTCGGTACCGTAAAATACCTGACTGTAGCCACGTAACTGCTGATCGGAGAAGACGAACAGCTTGCTCGGCGGAATCGCTCCGGTCGTGCTTCCGATCAACGCGTGAAATCCGAGCGTCGCCGTTTTGGCGACCGGGAAGAACTTCGAACCGTCGAACGTCGTGATCGTATAGGTGAAGGCCGAGCCCACGGCCCGGTTGCTGACCTCCTCGGTGATCGTGGCGTTAACGCCGCGCCGCGGATTGAAGACGTCGTCACGCGTGTCTTGCTGGAGACCGAGCGTGATGCTGCGCAAGTTGAAGCTATCGCCGTTCGAGGTGTTCGCAATCGACGTCGCCGTGATGCCGAGCGTGCTGCCCGCGGTATCGGTCGTCGCGAACGGCGAAGTGGTCAACGGCGCGTTGAAGATGTTCGTCTGACTCGCCAAAAAGTACGGCGCGGGCAGCTGCACGTCCGTCGACAAGCGCTGCGCGGTCACGCCCAGGGTGGTCGTGACCGTGTCGGTCAGGCGACGCCCGATGCTGAACGAGAGGCCGCCGGATTTATTGGCGTAGTTGGCCGCAACGCCGTCGAGCAAGTCCGCATTGGGTGTGAGAACTACCGGAATCGTGCCGAGCTGCGAGGTATCGACAACGGCCGCGCCGCCGGGCGGCGGGGTCGAGATGATCGGGTTAGGCGCGACGGCTTGCGTGGCCGAAGCTCCGTAGACCTGGTAGAAATTGTTGAGGTTCTGTGTGAACAGCGACGCCGACATGCTGTACTTCTGCGACGCGACCGTGTTGCCGAGGTAGGGCACCGAGTACTGGATCGAAGCGTCGGAGATGCGCGCGCCCCGCTCGAATCGGACCTGCGCGCCGTTGCCGGTTCCGTTGATATTGTTTTCGGAATAGGAGAGCGTGCCCGTCAAGCCTTCGCCATTGGGACCGCCGGAATAGCCGGCGCCGATCTGCGCGGTGCCCGTGCGCTGTTCCTTGACGTTCCAGTCGAGCGTCGTCTCCCACGGTTTCTTGGGATCCGGTCCAGGTTTCGGATTGAGTTCGACCTTATCGAAGAACCCGAGATTGTTCAAACGGTCGTAATCGCGATGCAGTAACCCTTGCGTGATGATCATGCCGGGACGCAAACGCAATTGACGCCGCACGACTTCGTCTTTGGTCTTGGTGTTGCCGGTGATCTGAACCGCGCCGACCACGGCGACGTTGATCGTGTAGATGACGTCGGCCGTGCCTTTATCGAGATCGACCGAGCTGGGGTCGATGCCCGCTTCGAAGTCGCCGATCGACAGGTCGTACTTTTCGTAGAGTTTCTTGAGCGCGTCGTAGTCCTTGTCGCGCGTATCTTCCGAGTACGGCTGACCTTCTTTGAGCGTCAGCGCGGCCTTGAGCACGGTGTCGTTGAGGATGCGAATACCGGCGAACTTGATCTTCGCGACCGTCAAGCCTTCGCGCACGGTCATGCTCAGGACGCCGTCCTTGCTGATATTGAGCCCGACGACGTGCGTCGGTAACTGGCCGCCGTACCCGATCTTGTCGTAGTACGAATTTATCTTGAGGACGTCTTGATGGAACGTGCTCGTATTGAGCACTTGACCGACGGCGGTATCCATCAAGGCCAAGAGCGTGTCGCTCGCGATGTGATCGTTGCCGGTAAAGGTGATGCGCTGGATCACGGGATTCTCGACCACGCGGTACGTGACTGCAACGCCATCGGGACGCTGACGAATCAGCGGCGGAACTTGGTCGGTGAAGTAGCCCAGATCGAAGATCGCTTGAATATCGTCGCGAACCGTCTTCTCGTCGAAAGGCTGACCGACTTTCGTCTTCACGACCGAGAGAATGCGGTCGCTCGGAACGTGCGCGTTGCCGGAGACATCGACGCTGACCACGAGCGGCGCTGCAACTGCGGCCGGTGCGGGCGACGCCGGCGCCGCCGCGGCTACCGCGGGATCCGCTGCGAGCGTCGCTTGAGGCACGATCAGGCTGAGAACGGTGGCGAGCACGACGAGGTGCCGACGCGCGCGGCGAAGACGAAAGATCATTCTGATTGTAGCAGCTTCCTTCGGCCTCCGGTATTTGCACCGGAGGTGGGGTTAGCGATGCCTGTGGCTGGAGACCACAGGCCGCCCTCTTCTTTATGGGGGAAGGCCCCCCAACCCCCCCGGGCGCCTCTCAGCTTGAGCTGGGATGAAGCTCCAAAACCCCGCTCGTGACGGTCCCGACGGGCCCGGAAAATCGCGCTCGCCCGCTTGCCTCCCTGGCACCGGCGAGCGACACTGTCGGCCTCACCCTAACCTCCGCTGCGTACCGCGGCTGCTCGCGGGCGCGTCTTAGTTAAACAATCTTTGCAACGAGAATGAGAAACCGGAGCTGCCGGTGCTCGGTTGGGCGGCGGTTGCGCGCTGGTTGTACGGCAGGCTTGGGTTCAGGCTGTTGAGGCTATTGAAGCCGAGGCCTTGCACGCTCAGCGACTGGAAGACCGTGATCTGCATCGCGGTGACTGGGTTCGGTTTGAGATCGAAGCCAAACGTTTGGCGGTACGGGTAGGTGAAGCTCTGCACGTAGATCAGGTCGACGGTCTTGCCCAAAACTTTGCGCGCGCTCAGACCAACGCCGCCGCCGTAGTCGACGTTGAAGGCAAGATTCGTCAGACCGAGCGCGCCGGCGGCTTGCGTCTCGATCGGGGCCAGCAAGTTGCGAGTGAACTGCGCGTTGAGAATTCCGAAAGCTTCCTGGCCGACGCTGAGCTGGCCGTTGCCGCGGTTGACGGCGACGCCCGGTGTGGTTTGGAAGAGCGACGCGCCGATCGCGGGCGCATTGAGCAGCAAGCCTAAAATCTGTTGCCGGTCGTAGGACGGATCCGACGAGAGCTGGATGTTCAGATTCGTTACCAGGCCCGTGACGCCGAGCGTGATGTCGGCGGTGCCGGTCGGGTTTCTGAACGTACTGGGGTCGGGATTGATCACATGCGTCGTCGCGACGGCGTCGAGTGAGGGAATCACTCCCTGACCGGGTTCGAACCGCACCGCTCCGCTCTGCACGCGAAAGACCGTATTGAAGTAGGCCAGCGTTCCGCCAGTCGAATCGAAACGGCCCGTCAGTTTCGGTGCGGACGCAGTCCCCGCGACTTGCAATGGGCCGCGCCCGCCGATATCGATATTTCCGCTGCGCACGCGTACGTTGTTTCCGGCGGTCAGGTTGAGAGCCAGAGCGAAGTCGACCGGCACCGGAGCGGCCGGGACGACGGTCGCATCGATCGCCGGTCCGCTGAAACCGCCCCCGCTCGGAAGCAGCAAAGCTGAGAACGGGATGATCGCATCTTGCAAGGTTGCGGTACCCGCGATCAGCGCCAGTTTCCCAGGCTCGTGCGTTACCGAAAACGTTCCGTCGATTTGGCCCTGACCGAAGGCCGGAAAGTTCAGTCGTAAAGCTTTGGCGGTTGCCGCGAACGTGTAGGTCGCGTCGGCGCCCGGCTTGACGAGATCGGGCAGCATCGCATTGCCCTTGAGATCGAGCGTTCCGCCGCCGGCTTCGGCGTGCAGCGATTCTAAGGTCAACGTCTTCGAGGTGAACGTCAGCGAAGCGGCCATCTTGCTCAGCGGCTCGGTCTCGTACGGGCTCTGCATGGCACCGCCGGTCAATTCGAGACCGCCGATCAGTTGTGGATTGCCGGCGGTTCCATTGAGCGCGATGCGTCCGTCGAGCAGCCCCTTCAACGTCGAACTCGCCGGCAACAACGGCGCGAAGTTCGTGAGGTCGATCGCTTTCGCCGAGAGTTCGAGGCTGAGCGGTGCGCTCGCCGGACCGAGCCCGAACGGCGCGACTTGAAACGGCACGGAACCGGCCAAGAAGAGCGTGCCCTTATCGAACCCGACCTCGGCGTCGCTCAGCACGATGTCGCGGCCGGCGAGCGTGAATTCGCCGAGCGCGCGCGGAATCGCGACGCCGCCCACGGTCGCCTTCTCGATATCGAAACCGCCGACGATATGCGGCTTGCTGCGCGGTCCGTCGACGTGCAGGTCGGCTTCGGCCGTGCCCGTCAAGCTGAGCTGGAGGCCGTAGAACTTCTTCACGAGCGTGCCGAGGTTCGAACTGTTGGCGTGCACCGCCAGTTGCATCGCTTCCAGTTTGCCGAAATCGAGCGATCCGTTCGCGGTCAGCACCAGCGCCGGCAGATCGAGTTCGGCTTGGCGCAAGGTCGCGCGCGAAAGGTTGGAATCGAATGCGAGTATCGCGCGATCGACCGGAAATTTCCAGATCGTTCCGCCGAGAAGCGTCGCTTGGGTGCTCATTGTGGGATCGGCGAGCGGTCCGCGCAAGGTCGCGTCCGCGTCGACGCGGCCGCCGATCGGCAGCTGGTAACCGAGCACGGGCAACCACACGCCCAAATCCAAACCGCGCAACTGCGCGCTTCCGTCGAAGCTCGAACGCTGCAACAGTTTCTCGACGGGGGCGCGCGAATTGAGGGTCAGCACGCCGGTCGCCTGCAGTTGGCCCGACACGCCCCCGATGCTGACGCTCGCGTCGACGCGTTGCCCTTTGCTGGCCCAGAGCGCTTTCGCGTCGCCGAGTTCGAAGAGACGATAGCGCAGGCGCGTGATATCGATATCCGCATCGGTTTGCACCGTCGCGCCGCGTTTACTGAAGTGGCCCGCGACGCGGCCGTGTCCGCCGAGCGTGTCGCCCGTATCGAACAGATCGTCAAAATCGGCGAGTTCGGCCGCCGGCGCGTTCAAGCGCAGTGACGCGTCGCCGCCGTGCAGCATCGCCGAGAACGTCGCGCGCGTCGTTCCGACGACGACCGATCCGCCTTCGGCGACGAGTCCGGTCGAATTCACGCCGATGCGCGCGTGCACGTCGCGAAACGCTTGGCCGTTGAACGTGCCTTCCGTCATCGCGACGTCGCCGGAGACGATCGGCAAGGCCGAACCGCTGCCCGCGATCGAAAGCGTCGAATCGAGCAGGCCGCCGATATCGCGGCGGTGCGGATTGAGCAGACGCGCGAACGGCCCGACCGGCACGTCGCTGGCCTGCAGCGTCAGCGCGTAGTGTTGACTTCGCGTGCCGACGCCGCCGAGCGTGCCGCCCACGACTCCGTACGCTTGGTCCACTTGCGCGGAAGTGTCGTGCAGCGAGACATCCGTCGCGTTGGCACGAACATCGCCGTTACCGGAGATGCCGAAGCGTCGCATGCTACCGCCGTCGACCGAGACGCCGCCGTCGAAGGTCGGCAAGGTGCCTTGGTAGGTGACGTTGCCGATTGCGGCGACGCTGCCGCGGTCGAGCGGCGAACCCGCGCCGCGCAGTTCGCGCGCGCTCGCCNNGCGCCCGCCGGCGATCGCGACCGTGCCGCTCACTCCATCGAACGGGATGCCGTGCACGCGCCCGCTCGGCGATGATGCGCCACGCGTTTGCACCAGCGCGCGCTGCGAATCGATCAGCAAGGCGACGGGTCCGTCGACGGCGCCCGTCGCTCCGAGATCGCCCGTGAACGTGCGCAGCGCTTCAAAACTGCCGTGATAGGTTCCAAGCAAGGCGAGCCCACCGCCCGCATATCCACCCTCGCCCTCGAATCGGCCCCACGCTCCCTGCGCGCGAACGCCGCCGAGACGCACGTCGCCCGGCGATCCCGCCAGCGACATATCGACGTCATCGATCGCGTATGCACCGAAGGTCACTCCGCGCCCGTGCAAATGGCCTGCGACGCGGAAACTCGATGGCGTGCCTTCGCCGGCGAGCGCGCCGTCGAGTTGCCCGTCGAATTCGGGCGGCGCGAGCTGCGGCAATCCAGGCAAGGTTGGATGATCTGCGTTGGCGGCCAGGCGGAAGTGCCGCGCGTCGAGCCAGAATCCGCTCAAGCTGACGCTACGATCGAGATAGAACGCGCCGGCCAGGCTCGAGCCGTCGGCGCGCGTAATGCCGAACGGACCGAACGTGCCGTCACCACGACCGTCGATGTGAAACGATCCCGCGATCGCGTCGCCGCCGCCCGAGCCATCCAAAACGCCGCGCGTATCGAAGGCGAGATCGCTTCCGACCAAGAGCGCGGTCGCGCGCAACGGCGCGCGCGGAACGACTTGCGCGAGATAGGGAACGGAGCCGGCCGGCGCATGCGCGTCGACGAGTAGCCGGGAGGCGGCCGATTGA
>PLDY01000115.1 GCA_003136895.1 Candidatus Erabacter solicola
ATGGACCCGGCCGCGTAACCAAGTTGATCTCGTGCCTTCGACGCATCGTAGTACATCGCTTCCTTGGACATCCGTACGCCGTCGATTGGAATTTTCGGCTCAAACCCCAGTTTGGAAAAGACAGTTTCACCCAGCCAGGCCACTCCTAATGGGAGCCACAGGGGGACCGAGATGCGCGGGGCGCGGCGGCCGGTGGCTTCGGCGATTCGTTCGAGCAGGCCCCGAAGCGTGAGGTTTTCGCCACCGAGAATATACCGCTCGCCGCTGCGACCGTGCTCGTAGGCAAGAAGATGCCCGCGCGCGACATCCGCGACATCGGCAAAGTTGAGTCCCGTGTCGACGACCGCCGGCATGCGACCCGTGAGGAAGCGCACGAAGATATCGCCGGTTGGCGTCGGCTTGCGATCCCACGGACCGATCGGCGTCGTCNNAGTCACCGATCAGCCGCTCGACCGGACTCTGGTAGCTCTCGTCGGCGATGCCGCCCGCTTTCACGCCGATCGCCGCGACCGAACTCGTATAGACCGTTCGCGGCACGTTTGCTTCGCGCGCCGCTGCAAGAACCGAACGCGTCCCCAGCACGTTGCTGCGATAAAGCGCATCGCGATCGCGCCGCCACAAGCTGTACAGCGCCGCCACGTGGAAGACCGCGTCGGCGCCGCGCATCGCTTCGGCCAAATGGGCGGAGGTCAGATCGCCTTCGACCACCTCGAGCGCAAGGCCGTCGAGATTCCCGCGATTGCTGCCCGGGCGCGCCAGGGCTCGAACGTTCCACCCGGCGGCGAGCAGCGCGCGAGCAACGTTCGCCCCGATGAAACCGGTTCCACCGGTCAAGAACGCGAGGCGGCTCATGCGCGTTTCGGGAGATCGTCGATGAGCGTGTATGCGACCGGTACCACGATCAAACTCAGCAGCGTCGACGTGATCAGTCCACCGATGATCGCGACCGCCATCGGCGCGCGCAACTCGGCACCGGCGCCGAAACCAAGCGCGATCGGCAGCATGCCGAGAATAGTCGCTGCGGTCGTCATCAAGATCGGCCGGAGGCGCTGGGCGCCCGCCATGACGATCGCATCGGCGCGCGCTAGGCCCGCAGCGCGCTGCCGTTTGATGTTATCGACCAAGAGGATCGCATTCTTGTTGACGAGACCCAAGAGAAAGATCACCCCCATCAAAGAGATCATGCCGAATTCCGCGCGCGTGACCCAGAGCGCGAAGAGCGCGCCCACGATTGAAAGCGGCAACGAGACGCTGATCGCGATCGGGTCGCGCCAGCTTCGGAAGAGCACGACGAGGACGGCGACGATCGCCAGGACCGAGAGCACGAGGGTGAGACCGAACTCGCGGAACGTGGTGAGCACATCGGCCGAAAGGCCGCCGAATTTCAGCGAGATGCCCGACGGAAGCTCCGCGCGCGCTAAGCTCGCCACGCGATCGTTGGCGTCGCCCAAGCGCAACCCGGCGGAGAGATCGGAGGTGATCTGCACGGCGCGCCGTCGCTCGACGTGCTCGATCGCCGAGAACGGCGTTCCGTCCGAGAGTCCGGTCGCAGTGACATCGACGAAACCGTCGACGTGCTGCAGACGATGTTCGAAGGTGCGTCCCACGCGGCGCAGCAGCGTCAGATCGTCGGCGACGAGCGCGAACTGTAACGGCTTGGTCGTGTCGGTGCCCACGAACGGAACGTCGCCGACGCTGGTAGTAACACCGTCGAGCGCGGGAAAGTGCGCTCGCACCGCATTCTCCGCGTCGATCGTCTTGCCGTTGCGATTCCAGCGCAGAAAAACGTCGAGGGTCCCGGAGTTCGATTGTCCGGGGCGTCCACCGATCGTCGTGTAGATGTCGCTGACGTTGGGATCCGTGCGCACCGAGGCTTCGAGTTGTGAGGCCGCTCGAATCGTCTCTTCCATGCTCGTGCCGAGTGGCGTTTGGAAGTTCACATGAAATTCACCGCGGTCGAGATGCGGGATGAAGCCCTTCGGGATAAACGGGATCAGCCCGATTCCCGCCGCAAAGGCGCCGATCGCGATCGCGACGACGAGCGGCCGATGTGAGAGCGCCCAGCCGAGCACCCGGCGATAGCGCGCGGCCCGCAGCGGGACCGCACTCAGTGCCAGCTGTCGCGCGCGAGCGCGCAGCCACGAACCGGCGAGTGCGGGCGACAGCGTCCGTGCCGCCAGCAGCGAGAAGAGTACCGCGGCCGATGCCGTCAAGCCGAACGGTTTGAAAAACTGCCCGAGCGTACCGGTCATCAACCCGATCGGCAGAAAGACCGCCACAATCGTAAACGTCGTCGCGACCAGCGTGCGGCCAATCTCCTTGTTTGCGCTGAGCGCCGCCGTCTTCGGATCCTCACCGTCCTCGATATGTCGCACGATGTTCTCGACGGCCACGATCGCATCGTCGACGATCACGCCGACGACGAGCGCGAGTGCGAGCAAGGTGATCGTCTCGAGGTTGAAGTGGAGGATGCGCATCACGACAGTGGTGCCAAGCAGCGACACCGGAATGGCGAGCGCCGAGATTAACGTCGCCCGCAAATCCCAGAGGAAGAGCAAGATCACCAGAATCGCAAGCAGGACCGCGAACCCCAGCGCTTCTTGCGTGGCGCGGCTCGCATCGCGAATAAAGGTCGCCTGCGACGAGGCGCGCACGATCGCGGTCCCGTGCAGCGATTTCGCCAGCGACTCGACCTCGTCGTCGCAGGCCTCCGCGACGTCGATTGCGTTGGCATTGCCGCGCTTGACAACGGCGACCGCAACCGCGGGCTGGCCGTTGAAGCGATAGGCCGAGGCGTTCGTCCCGCCACTCTGCTCGCCGATGACGTCGACCTTCAATACGCCGGGGATGCGCTGCAGGGGCGGCACGACCTCGGCGTTGGCAATCTTGGCCAGATCGGCGAGCGAGCGTCCCTTTTCAGTGAGGGCGTAACTGACGACCGACGTTTCGTTAAGATCGACCGATGTGACCGTCGTCATCGTCTTCGCCGGCAGCTTCAGCTGGGCGATGATCGCGCGCACTTCCCGGCTGCGCGTGTCGAGATCGGCTCCGACCTCAAACGAGAGATCGACGACTACGAACTCGGGATACGTCAACGAGTGAATTCCCGTGATCCCGGGAATCGCGTGCATGGCGCGTTCGAGCGGAATCGTGACGGTCCGCTCGTTCGTCCGCGGATCGATCTGACCGCTGTTCGCGCTGACCACGACGACGGGAAACGCGATATCGGGAAAGAGCGCGAGTTTCAAGGACAAGAAACAAAGCAACCCCGCAAACGAAAGCAGCGTCCAGAGCGCGAGCGTCGCCTCCGGATACTTTACGGCGAGGTACGAGATGCTAGTCCAGTTCTTTATAGTTTCGCCAGCCCGAGTTGGAAGCGATCGCGCGACGTCTTCGAGACGAGCCAACGCGTCGTCGTATTGCTGACCGTCGAGACGACGCCCGCTACGATCAGCGAACGCACCTCACCGCGTGAGATCTTCACGCCGCCGCCCGACCGGAGCATCGCGCTCGAACTCTGAATCTCGCGCAAGGTCGCCACCGCGAACAAGATCGGAAGCAGACAGAACAAACGGATCTGCACCGCACGTTTGGGCAACGAGTTGAAGTAGTCGAGCGACTTCCGAATATCTTCTTTGGCCAGTTCGACCAAGGTGGTCAACGCCTCGTGGTTCTGCGCGACCCAATCGCCGTGCAGGATCGTTTGATGACTCGAGCCGCGCGCGCGCAACAGATCCTCGGGGATGTAGGCGGCGTTCTCGTGCTCGATATCCCAGGCGATGTCTTTGAGGATATTGATCGTCTGCAAACCCTCGCCGAACGCTTCGCAGTTGACGAGCAGGCGCTGGTAGTCGGCTTCCTTCACGAACTTCGAGTTACAGCGCCACAGATCGGTCAACATATGGCCGACCGTTCCGGCAACGTAGTAACAATAGCGGCGATACTCGTCGACGGTCTGGATGCGAATGCCATCCGGATAGCGGCCCACGAATTCGCTCATACCCGTCGCTAGCTCGCGCGTCCAGCGTTCCACGACCGCTCCGGTCTCTTTGGGCAGCGACCTGAGCAGTTCGAAGACGAGGTTCGTGCCGCGCATCAGTTCGAGATACGACGCGTCAGCCTGAATGTCCGATGCTTCGCGCGCAAAACCGTCGGCCACGGCCGGGTCGTCGAAACACTCGAGAAAGCGCGCCAGCAACTGTTGGCGGCGGGCCGCCGGAGTCGCGCCGTCATCTTCAATCGTGTCGGCGATGCGGCAGAGCAGATAACCGGTCAGGACCGCCTTGCCCAGTTCACCCGGCAAGACCGAAATGCCGATCGCAAACGTCCGCGAGACCCGGCTAATAATGCCACGGGCAAAATCCAGGCTCCCCGCGCTCGATCCCATTCCTTCTTATGTATGACGAAACAGGCTCGACCGCCTCGCTGCTGTCGCCAAGCGCCTCTAGGCCCACGCGCGTACTCGCGGGGAGAAGAAGAAGGCCGGCACGTCCGGTAGAACGGGGGCCATATGCACCAGCCGACGCGTGCGACCTCGCTGGTCAGCCGTAAGATTCTCTGCGTGTTCCCTCACTATACGCCCTCCTTCGGCACGTTTGAGAACGCGTACCCGATCGTCGGCGTCAAGGCGTTTATGCCCCCGCAAGGCATCCTCGTCATTGCGTCCTACCTGCCCGAGAATTGGCAGGTGCGGTTCGTCGACGAGAACCTGCGGCGGGCGAGCGCGGCGGATTTCATGTGGGCCGACGCCGTCTTCGTCAGCGGCATGCACATCCAGCGCTCGCAGATGGACGACATCAACCGGCGCGCGCACGCATATGACAAGGTCACGGTGCTCGGTGGTCCGTCGGTATCAGGTTGTCCCGAGTACTATCCCGATTTCGACTATTTGCACGTCGGTGAACTCGGTGACGCGACCGATGAATTGATTCGCCGTTTGAGTGAGTCAACCGAACGCCCCGGCTCGCAGATCCGGTTGCAAGCCAACGAACGTCTTGCGCTTTCACAGTTCCCGATTCCGGCGTACCATCAGACCGATCTTTCGAAATATTTCTTGGGTAGCGTGCAGTTCTCGAGCGGCTGTCCGTACAGTTGTGAGTTCTGCGACATTCCCGAACTCTACGGCCGTAATCCCCGCCTGAAGACCCCAGAGCAAATCGTCGCGGAACTCGATGCGATCCTCGCCGCCGGCGGCGAGCGCGCGATCTACTTCGTCGACGACAACTTCGTCGGCAATCGCAAAGCGGCCAAAGAGCTGTTGCCGCACCTGATCGAGTGGCAGAAGAAGAATGGCTTCGCCGTGCAGCTCGCTTGCGAAGCGACGCTCAACATCGCGAAATCGCCCGACCTGCTCGAGATGATGCGTCAGGCGTACTTCTGCACGATCTTCTGCGGCATCGAGACGCCCGATCCGGCGGCGCTCAAAGCGATGTCCAAAGAGCAGAACAACATGATGCCGATCATGGACGCGCTGCGCATCATTCACGAACACGGCATGGAAGTCGTCTCCGGAATCATCATGGGTCTCGATACCGATACGGAAGCGACGCCCGACGCGATCCTCGACTTCATCGAGGCCTCGAACATCCCGCTGCTGACGATCAATCTCTTACAAGCGCTGCCGCGGACGCCGCTGCACCGGCGGCTGCAGGCCGAGGGGCGCCTGGTCGATGAGCCAGGCCGCGAATCGAACGTCGAGTTCAAACTTCCCTACGAGCAGATGATCGCGATGTGGCGACGCGTCTTCACGACCGCATACCGGCCTGAGGCGATCTACAAGCGCTTCGCTTATCACGTCGACCACGTCTTTCCCAATCGCATCAAGCCGCCGAACAGTCCGCAGCGCGTCAACGGGAAGAACATTCGCAAGGCGCTTTCGATCATGGCGAACCTACTCGTTCGGGTCGGCATCCTCTCCGCGTACCGCGACGTCTTCTGGCGGATGGCCAAGGCGGCGATCAAGCGCGGCGACGTCGAGGGCATGATTCACGTCGGCCTGGTCAGCCACCACTTGATCACGTTCGCGCGCGAAGCCGGCGCCGGCCGCCGCAACGCCTCGTTCTATTCCGAAAACGTTCCGGAGTCGCTCAAGGCGTCCTAGCCTCCCCGATTTTGGCCGCGGGCGACGGCACGTTGGAAATCAGCGAAGTTCGTCGTCGCGGGGATGCGCTTCGTCGTAGGCGCGCTTCTTGTGTTCGAAGGATACGTTGGTGTAGATCTGCGTCGTCGCAAGACTCTCGTGACCTAACAACTCTTGGATCGTCACGAGGTCGACACCGCGCTCCAGGAGATGCGTCGCGAACGAATGCCGTAGTGTGTGCGGACTAGCGTGCAGTTTGATGCCGCTTATTTTGTAGATGACTCGGAAGACGTGCCAGACCTGACGCGGACTCAAACGGCGGCCCGAGCGGCCTAAGAAGAGGGCGTCGTCCGCGCTCTTGGGCCGGACGCGCAGATAGGCGTCGATCGCGGCGGCGGTCGTCTTGTTGAAGATGACGAGGCGCTCTTTACGGCCCTTGCCGGTCACCCGAATCGTGCGCTGTTTGAGGTTCACGTCGTTCAGGTTGATGCTGGCCACCTCGGCCCGGCGGATGCCGCTCGCGTAGAGTAGTTCCATCATGGCCGTATCCCGCAGCCGCTGGGCGTCCGTCCGCCCTGCGACCTTGGTCCCCAGGAGCTTCGAAACGTCCGCCTCGGCCAGCACCTTGGGCAGTTTCTTGTCGATCTTGGGCGAGAGGATGTCCGCCGCCGGGTTGTCGTCCCGCAGCCCCTCGGTCTTCAAGTACTTGTAGAACGATTTGAGCGCTGAGAGCTTGCGCCGGACGGCGACCATCGCATACTTGCGGCGGCCGGCGAGTTCCATGATGAATTCCCGGACGTCGGTCGATTTGGCTTGGCGCAGTTTCGGCCAGGCCTTGCCGCGCGGCGCTTCGGCGATTGATCCGCCGGTCAGGAACGCGCCGAAGAGTTCGAGATCGCGCGTGTAGGCGTAGACCGTCCCGGCGCTGCGCCCGCGCTCGAGCATAAGGTACGTCATATGGGCCTTGATCAAGGGGTCGACTACCGGCCCTGGCGCCGTTTTATCAGCTCTTACGGCACTTCTCCCTCTCGGCTTCGTATATCACAGAATAACTGTTTCATGATATTCGAGAAGAGAAGCTCGCGACCCTTTCCACCTTCGTGTCAGCTCGGAACTGGGGCTTCTGCGGCTTGCCTTCCGCCAAGATACTGCTGCAAACCGGCCCTGCGACCGGTCTCCCTTAACGGAGTCTACTTCCAGTACTCGGTTATGTATTCCAACCGGTTCGGTTTCGAGTTCGCGCGTCCGATGAAACACTGCTGCGAGTGCGCCTTGGCCATGTTCAGACCGGCGACCGCGTCGGATTGCGTAGCAAAGATCCCGAGAGCCATCCCTCCGTCCCGGAGTTGCCAGTACGTGCCGCGATCGGCGATCGTGAGGTTGGCCGGATGGTACGAGACGCAATCCTCGGGACTCGGCGCGACGGTGGCAGCGCCGCAGTTAAACGTGAAGGTCGCGCGATTCGACGTCACATCCTGGGGATAGGTAACGTGGACGGCCTCCCAGCCCGTGTGCGAAGTGCCGAGCGTCCAGGTCGTACTGACCGTCCGCGCGGCCGGAGTGCCGGCCGGGAACGTGATCGTCTGCGTCGGCGCGCTGGCGCCGTCATCACGGACCCACGTATACTGCACCTGCCGCAGCGCCGTCGGGGAAAAGTTGGCGGCTGAGATCGTTGCGGTGAACGTGATCGTGCCCGGGCAAGCCGCGGGCATCGGACCCACGGTGGCGTTCGTTGTAACGTCCGCGGCCGAAGCCGTCCCCACACAGGATAGCGCCACGGCAAGGGCCGCAGCAAATACGACGGGTGTATGCAAAGTCTTAACCCCGCTTGTTCTAAGAAGCGTCGAGGACCGGAGACCGGCCCCCAACGCGGTGGTTTCTTCTAGTACTGTGTGTTCTAACGGTCCTTAGCGCACGCAGAGTTCCCTAGCTGCGGTAGCGGCAGCCGAACCGGAAGTTCGCGTGATTCGACGTCATGTTTTCCGGAGATGTAATTTGAATGGCTTCCCACCCTGAGTGCCGCGCGCCGAGGGACCAGGTCGTGCGAACCGTCCGAGTCTGCGAACCGCCGGGCGGGAACCGCAGCGTGTGCGTCGGCGAGTTTCCGCCGTCGTCGCGAATCCACGAATACTGAACCTGCCGGAGCGCCGTCGGCCCCCAGCGTTGGGCCTTGATCGTCGCGGTAAACGTGAGCGTCCCGGGGCACGTGTCAGGCACTGCGCCGGCCGCCGCGGACACCGTAATATGTGACGCCGAAACCGGAGCCACGCAAGCGAGCACTGCGGTAATAACCGCGGTAACCAAGATCTTCGAACGCAATTTCTCACCCTTTCATGAAGCGAGAGCAACGGGCTTCCCGAGCGTAGCATGTCCGGGGGGTGCGGAATAGGGGAGACCGCCGATACATGTAAATCGCCATATGCGGGACGTCATGTAAGAGAGCGCTCGCCGGCCGCCGAAACTCGCCTGCGCCCAGCCTATATGCAACTCGAACTCCACCGTACTCGGAGGTCCTTGTGAACTGTCCGACCTGTCAGTCACCGATCGTCGATGGCGCAAAGTTCTGCACGCATTGCGGAGCGCCGGTCGCCACAGCCACGCAAGTCGGCTCGTACACCGAGCCCGTTCCCGAGCTCGACAATCCGAAGGAACCGATTACGTTCGGCGACATGTCGATCAGGATCGAAGGCGAGTTAGTTCCCGTCGTCGACGTCGAGTTAGGCAGCCAGCAAGGCGTCTATTTCGAGCATCACATCTTGTTGTGGAAGCAACCCAACGTCACGCTCGGATTCATGGGACTGCAGAACGCGGCGAAACGCTTCTTCTCCGGTCTGCAGATTTTCATCTCGACCGCCAAGGGTCCCGGGAACATCGCGTTCTCGCGCGAGGCGCCGGGACAGATCGTAGCGCTGCGTTTGCAGCCCGGACAGTCCGTGGACGTTCGCGAGCATCAGTTCTTGCTGGCCTCGACCAACGTCGAGTACAACTTCTTTTGGCAGACCGGCCTTGCAAACGTCTTCTTCTCACGGACCGGATTGTTCATCGATCGTTTCACTTCGCAACAAGGCGAGGGCGTCTTACTCTTGCACGGCTACGGAAACGTCTTCGAAAAAACCCTTGGTGCGGGCGAAGTTCTCGACGTCGAACCGGGCGCGTGGCTCTGGAAAGACTCTAACGTGCGCATGGACACGGTCTCGGTTCTACAGTCGCAAGGCGGGGGCGGTTTGCTCGGCGCCCTGGGAGCGTTCGTCGGCGGCGCGGCCTTGACGCTCAATCGTTTCTACGGGCCCGGCCGCCTCGGTCTGCAATCGATGACCTACCACGAACCCGCGACCGAGGGCCCGCAACAGACCGGCGGTCAGGCAAACATCGGGGGCGTCATCGGGTCACTCTTCAACCAGCGCCAATAGGAAGAACGGCCCCGTCGATCCGCTTGCCGCGCATGGCCGCCGCCATCGTCGCGACCTGCAGCAACTTCGCGACGCAGGAGAGCGCTAGCTTACGTAACTGACGTTCACGCTGAAGCCGGCCGCTTCGGCTTGTTGTAGGACCGCTAGGACGTTCTCGATCTCTTCATCGACGCTGACGATCTCGCGCGCGCTGATGCCGACCGGCGCCGCATTCTCCCAAAGGATCCGGCGCGCGGCTTCGAGCGCGCGACGCAGGCGCTGCGGCGTCGCCTCGAGCACGGGCCAATCTTCATAGGAGGTTGCCGGCACGACGCGCCAGCCGCTGCCCGAGAGTTCTTCTTCATCCACGAACGCATTGGGGATCGCGCCGAGAACGTCGATCGCCTCGCGATCGGCCGGCCGCAATTTAAAGCCCGCATCGGACAAGCGAACAACCCAGCGGTAGAACGCCGGGCTGCCGACGCTATACGTACCCGCCGGCGAACCTACACTAACGTGGACCATTACTGCTTCGACGTTCGCGTGGACGGCGGGGCCACCTCTGTTTGCGTTAGCGCGCTAGCTCGAACGGAATGCCCAGCTCGCTTGCGAGTTTTTCCAGCCCGCTCCAAACTTTGACATGCACGGGCACTCCATTCGCACGGTTGCTCAACGTCTTTTCATGCTCGATTTCGCCCGCCACGTAGATACGCGTCGCGCCCGGTACCTTCTCCGAATTCTTAAAGGCGCGCAATTCCGCGTCCATGTCACGCTTGAAAAGCGCCACGTCGCGGAACCCGTCGATGCGGATCGCCCCGAAGAAGTGCGAAACCTTGCCCGGCTCCGGTCCATCGCTCGGCAGCGGCAAACCCTCGCCGAACGCGCCGCCCGAGAGAACGCCGCACAGAATATCGACGAGCAATCCCAAACCGTACCCTTTGTGACCGCCGTTATCGACGCCGAAGCCGCCGAGCGGTAGCAGGGCACCTTTCAAGGCTTCCGCCGGAGAGAGCGTCGGGTTGCCTTGCGCATCGATCGCCCAGCCCGGATTGAGATCTTTCTCTTTGCGCTGGTAGACTTCGAGTTTGCCTTTCGGCACGGTCGTGGTCGCAAAATCGAAGACGAAGGGCGGTTCCTTTTTGGCCGGAATCGCGTACGCGAACGGATTGGTTCCGAGCATGATCGATTTCCCATACGTCGGCGCGCCGTAGCGAACGGAGTTCGTCGAGGCGATCCCGATCATGTCGTGTTCGAGCGCAAGCATCGCATAGTAGCCGGCAATGCCGAAATGATTCGAATTCTTGACCGCGCCGAATGCGGTGCCGTGACGCCGAGCCTTCTCGATCACGTCCATCATCGCGCGTCGCCCGGCCGGATGGCCGAGGCCATTATCCGCATCGAGCACGATCGTCGTTTCGCTCTCGCGCGCTACCGTCACGTTTGGCTTGGGATTGAGCTGACCGGCCCGAATCCGGCCGATATAATACGACTCCAAGCGGGCCATGCCGTGCGATTCGATCCCGCGCAAGTCCGCGGCGACCAAGACGTCCGCGACGGTTTTCGCGGAACTCTGCTCGACGCCGACCTTCGTTAACGCCTCGATCGTAAAGCGTTTGAGTTTTTCCTCGGTCGAGAGGCGATATTCACTAGCAACGGCGGCTTCGGGCAACGGTCTCTCCTTGAAGCGAGCGAGACGCAACTCCGGTAGTTTTACCCACGACGGTCGAACCCTACCCTCATTGCGCCAGGCGAAACAACACGAGGCGCGCCCGGCCGGGTCGGCATCGAAACGCGACACGGCGACGTCTCCGGCACGATCGCGGTGAGCGCTTGGGATCGCAACGCCGTCGAAGTCTGGGTGACGACAGCTCCGGAGGATGATGCGGACCGCAGCCTGGGAATGCACCTCGTGGTTTTGCCCAACACTAGGTAAACATGGCGATTCAGATTAGTATCACCGACGAGCAGTAGGGCTTTCGTTTGGGGCTCGTACGGCTTATGGCCTATGGTTTCGAGCTGTTTTCTGAATTATTACGAAAAGAAGAACGAACATCATGACGACAAGACCGAAGCTTATGAATACTGCCGAACCTAGGTTAGCACTCCAGAGCAGACTAATTAGCGCCGCCAGAGCGATTAGAGGAAACGCAAAACGAATTGTTAGCTGGAGCGCGAGAAGTACGGAAGCCCTATGCGAGGAAACTTTAGAGTTGGCTCTGCTTGATGGATCTAGAGTCACTAAAGCGGGGGTGCCATCGGGAATCCCCACGCCGCGCTCTAGCCGCGCTTCTTTAGAGCGTCGTAGGCGATCGCAAGCACGGTGACGTTCTTATCGCCGGCCGGACGATGCCAAACCACGCTATCACCCACCCGCGCGCCCACGAGCGTTTCACCGAGTGGCGACGTCACGTTGATCTTCCCATTGACGATATCGACTTCGTCGTTGCCGACGAGCGTGAAGGCTTGCTCGGAGCGCGTCGCGCCTTTCACGGTCACCGTCGCACCGAACGCGACGATCCCACGATTTTTGGGCGGCTCGGCCACGATCGCCGAAGCGATCCGTCCCTCGAGCTCGCTTTTCAGACGTTCGTCCTGGGCCTCGGCCAGTTGCGCTTGCAGACGCTTGAGGCCACCCGGCGTAATCGGGTGCGGCTGACTCCGCTCGCGCACGATCACGGGCTCCGGCTCGTCCTCGCGCTCCTTCATGAAGGCTCGACTCATACAGCCATTATACCCGAGACCCGGCAGCACCGCGCCCGCGGAAGGTCAGCTCGGCGATCCCGCTCTTGTCGAGTTCTCCCCCGCCGGCCTTAACGAGCCGGAGGTACTGCTGCTCGGTCGCCGCTGCAAGTGGGAGATCGAGTCCCATGCTCTCGGCCAGGCGCACGGCGATCCCGCAATCTTTAGCGGCGTGCGCCGCTGAGAAGAACACGTCGTGATCGCGATGGTGCATATCCGCGCCGTCGGTCTCGAGCACGCGTGAATTCGCTCCCGTCTTGCTAAGAATATCGCGCAGCAGATCGAGATCGATCCCGAGCGCATCGCCGAGTCCCAAACCTTCGGCGAGAGCTGCCGTGTTGACGTTCATCACCATGTTGACGATCGCTTTGATCTGCGCGGCGCGGCCGCTCGCGCCGGCGTAGACAAGTGAAGCGCTCAGATCCTCGAGAAGCGGTCGCGCGCGTTCGAAGACCGTTTCGCTTCCCGCGACCATGAGGAACAGCGTTCCATTTCGAGCTTGCGGAATCGAACTCGCCATACACGCTTCGAGCGTCTCGGCTTCCGCAGCTCGCGCGCGCGCCGCCACCTCGACGTGCACCTGTGGCGTCAAGGTGGCGCAATTGATGAAGACTTTGCCCGCCGCGTCGCGCAACAGCGAGTCGTCGTCCGCCGCGAAGATCGCTTGCATCGCTGCGTCATCGGTGACGACCGTGAAAACCACGTCCGCTGACGCGGTTACTTCCGCCGGCGTCCGCACCGCCGTGCTGCCTGTCTGTGCCGCGACCGACGCTGCTGTGGCGGGGCGCAGATCGTAAATTGCAGCAATGCGGTAACCGAGGTCGTGCAGGCGCAACGCCATATTGGCGCCCATCCGGCCGACGCCGACAAAGCCGACCGCCGGCCGGGCCGCATTCACAGGACTACGGACCGATTGCTATTCCGAAGAGGGAGAACGCACCGGCCGAAACGGTCAGCGTGACCGTCGGCGCACTCGCAGCCGAAAGTGGTGGCGCATAGACCGTGACGGTTGCGTTGCTCAGGTTCCCGGCGTAGAGGTTGCCGTTCGTGTCGACGGTTATGCCCTCCGGCGTCTGGGCGTCCGCTATTCTGAACGCCGGAGCGCTGGCCGCAGTGATCGGCAAGTTATAGACATCGATGCCGCCTGCGCCGGCCACGTTTGCGGCAAAGAGCTGCGTCGAACTGAGCCCGATCTTGCGATACGCCGTGCTCGCGACATTCGTCGAGAAGATCGGGGCGCCGGTGTAGGGTGGCGCGAAGACGGCCAGGTTGCTGCACGTGCCGGCGCCGCTGCTGCAGGTGATCGCCGTGCCGGCGCCTGCGTTCGAGACGTACAGGTTTTGCGCGCTGTCAAACGCGAGGCCGATCACCGAGACCAAACCGGCAGCCGTGATATTCTGCGATGGCGTACTTGCATTGGTTAAGGGACGCGCGAAGACGTTGACGGAGCTGGCGACGGTCGCAGCATACATGCTGCCGGCGGTCGAAAAGGCGAACTGTCCGTTATTTGACGCCGCGCCGTTATTGAACGTCGCCGAGGCCGTGCTCGTCGAACCTAGCGGACTCGTGAAATACGTTATGTGTCCGGCGTTGTCGCCGACCGCCATGTTTCCGCTGCCGTCGGGCGTGACGGTCACGGTATTGTTCGTCGCGACGGCGAAATTCGAGGCTTCGCCGGCCGTCAAGGGCAGGGTGAACTGCAAGACGCCGCCGGGCGTGTTGTCGTTGCCGGCGTAGAGGTGCGGGTTCGAGCCGAACGACGGAACAGTCGTTGAAGACGAACTCTGGCACCCAACGGTGAGCAGAACGGAAGCGAGTATCACTACGCAACGACGCGCCATAGTCAGCCTCCTGAGCAAGCGGTGGACGGGCAGGAGTCCCTTCCTTCGATGACTCGCCGCTCCTTCATCGTCCCTGAGACTTTATCGGCGGCCGCTTCCCAGGAAAGCGATGCTGAAGCGGGTCGTGCCGTCCACGACGAGATCCGTCACGATCTCACCGATGACGGGCGAGAACTTGAAACCGTGGCCGGAGAAGCCGCCGGCGACGATAACGTCCGGATCGCTCGGATGCAGCCCCAAGACGAAATTCCGGTCGGGCGTGAGATCGTATTGGCAAACTGCGGTTTCGATCACACGGCCGCCCGCGCCCGGCATCCATGCCTCCAGAGCCTCTTGAACCGGTTCGATGTCATCGACGCCTACGGTTCGATCGAGACGATCCATCGTGGTAATCGCACCGCCGGTGTGAAACGCCGCCTTTACGCCGTCACCGAGATCCGGAAAACCGTAGAGCACTTCGGGTAACGACGGCCGGTCGAGCAGAAATGCCGGACAGCGTTGCGACGAGAACGCATCGGACGCGGGTTCGAACCACACCTGCACCTTGCGTCGCACTTCGATCGGCACGCCGAGTTCGGCAGAGTTCGCCTCCCGCCACGCTCCACTGCACAGCGCGAGTTTGCGCGTTTGAACGGCGCTGCCATCGCTCAGACTCACGTCGAACAGCCGTGAAGCGCCGGACGTTCGCGACCACTGCACGACGCGCGTCTCAAAGCGCGCCTCGGCGCCGGCCTCAATTGCAAGCCGAACTTGCGCCGCTAACGCTGCTTCGGGTGCGAGCACGCCGCCCTCGGGTTCGAAGACGCCGACCTCCTCTTCAAGCGGCCGCATCATCGGAAAGCGGGCCCTCATCTCGCCGGCCGAATAGCACTCGATCGCAAGGTCATGCAGACGCGCGCTTTCCTGAACGCCCCGCACCACCGGGCTCGTCGCCGCGCCGACGTGCAGTACGCCGGTCGTCGTCAGCAGATGGCCTCCCGAACGGCGCTCCAGGTCCGCCCACAACTCGTACGCGCGGAGGAGCATCGGCACGTATGCGGGGTCCTCGAAGTAGGCTTTGCGGATCAGGCGCGACTTGCCGTGCGAGGATCCGAAAGGATGCCCGGCCGCGAATTGCTCGACGCCTAAGACGCGCAGGCCGCGGCGCGCTGCATCGTCCAGCACGGCGCTGCCCATGGCCCCCAATCCCACGATGACCAGATCGTACGGCATCGTCGTTCTTTCGGTCGCGCGCCCGGCGAGCGCCTTGTCTGCTATGATGCGACGGATGACGACAGCAACGCTAACCCCGGATATCGCAGGCCGATTCGCGCGCATCGCGCTCGGCCACGTCTCGCGCGAGTATCCCAATCGTCTCGATCATACGATGAGCGGTGCCGCCGACGTGCTGGAACCGCACGTCCTCCATCCAATATTCTACGGAAGCTTCGACTGGCATTCGTGTGTCAACTCCTATTGGATGCTCGCCCGGGTAGCACGCAGGTTCCCGGAACTCCCGGAAACCGGTGCGATCACCGCTCTCTTCGATGCGCGAATCACGCTCGCTAACGTCGCGACGGAGTTGGCGTATATCGGGCAGCCGGCGCACCGCGGATTCGAGCGGACCTACGGTTGGGTGTGGCTGCTCAAACTCGTAACCGAACTCAATGCGTTCGAGACCGAACGCGGGCGAATCTGGAGCGAAGCACTGAAGCCGTTTGCGGAAGCGTTCGCGCGAAAACTGATCGAGTATTTGCCGAAGGCAACCTATCCTATTCGCGCCGGCACGCATGCGAATAGCGCCTTTGCCGCACTCTTCGGACTCGAGTATGCCGCAGCCACCGGCAACGAGCACCTGACCGAACTGATCCGGGAAAAATCGCTCGGCTGGTTCGCCGAAGACGCCGCCTGCCAAGTCTGGGAGCCCTGCGGAAACGACTTCTTCTCCTCCGCATGTACGGAGAATCGCGCGATGCTGCAGGTGCTACCCCGGGCCGACTTTCTCACCTGGTTCGAGCGCTTTCTCCCGCAGTTCGCCGCGAAGGAACCGGCCACGCTCTTTCGCCCCGCCTTTGTCAGCGATCGCAGCGACGGGCAACTCGCGCATCTGGATGGCTATAACTTCACGCGCGCCTGGCACCTGCGGGACCTCGCCGGCTATCTAGGCGCTTCCGATCCGCGCGCGCGGATTGCGCTCGAGGCCGCCGAGGAACTGCTCCAAAGCAGCCTGCCGTACGTCGCGGGTGAGTACATGGGCGAACATTGGCTCGCAACGTATGCGACGCTCGCACTCGACGTTACGCGCGGCTAGCCGACCCGTTCAGGCGATGCGGCGCGAACGTTTGGGTGCGGCCGGTACGCCGAACGGAATGGCCGGCGCGGCAGCTTGTGCCGGTCTCTGCGCCGCATCGAGCCGCCGATACCAACGGACGATCAGCATGTAGCGCACGCATTCGAAATAAATGAAGGTCAGGAAGAGTCCGGGGGCGGTAAGAATGAGCGAACGCGGCTCGAGCACATCGAGCACGAGCATCGCAACCAAACCCACGAAGAACGGAATGCCGAGGATCGCGAGCGAGATCGCGAGGATGCTAAGCGTCGTCACGAAATGCTCGCGCGTCAAACGAAACGACCCGCCGATCGCTCCGAAGATCGTTCTTGCCGCATCGCGAGCTCCTGCGTCTTCGCCGGTGCGCAGCAGCGCATTGATCAGCGACTGCGAAAGCAGCACGCCGATGACGATTCCCGGGATGAACGCCGCGGCGTAGCCAACATCCGTTGCGATGCCGACGGCAAGGATCGTTGAGATCGTGATCACGCCGCGCCAGAACGTCATCTTGAAGTTCGCGTCGATGCGGCGCAGGGCCGACGGCAGGACGAAAAAGATCGCAAAGAGTGTCGAGAGCAGGACCACGTTGACGGGCGGGGTGCGAACGACCGATCCGACATCGCCGGTCGCAAATTTCTCCAGGAGGTGCACGTGACCGAAAACGAGCGCGGCGGAGCCCGCGCAGATCGCCGCCATAACGGAATAGACCGGCAGGCGCTCGCGCATCAGCGCGAACCCCTCGGTAAATAAGCGGTGAAAGAGTCGGCTTTCCGGCCTAGGTCCGGAGATGACTCCGACCATCAGCAACCTCCAAGGACGATCCGGGAAACGATGCTCTCCGGTTATCGGTCCCCATTCAGCCTAGCATTACGAGGGGGCCCGGCTCGCGCGACCCGGCTCACACTTAGAAGGACGGCCCGATCCGGTTGATCGCGAAATCCCGGAATTCTAGCTCCTCGGCGGCCGGCTTGCGGCCGTTGGCCGCCTCGACGATCCACTCGAAAATCTCGGCGCCGACCTCGGGCAGAGTCCTGGTTCCATCGACGATCGAACCGGCGTTCACATCAAGATTCTCGCGCATGCGCCCGAAGATCGCGGTGTTGGTGGCGACCTTGATGACCGGCGCGATCGGAGAGCCGGTGGGCGTACCGCGGCCGGTCGTGAAGACGACGACCTGGGCGCCGCCGGCGACCATGCCGGTGAGTTGCTCGATATCTTGTCCCGGCGTATCCATGACGACGAGACCGCGCTCGTTCGGACGCATCGCGTACTCGACCACCTCGCGCAGCGGCGTCGTCCCGCCCTTGTAGAGGCAGCCGAGCGACTTCTCTTCGATCGTCGTCAGACCGCCCGCGATATTTCCCTGCGTCGGATTGCCGTAGCGCATGTCGACGCCCATCTGCGCCGCGCGCTGTTCTACCCGCGCGATCAGTTCGTACAGCTGCCGCGCGACGGCCTCATCGGCGCGCTCGGCCAGCAGATGTTCGGCACCCACGAGTTCGGGGATCTCGGCTAAGATCACGGTCCCGCCCTCGCCGACGATGCGATCGGCCGCCCAGCCGAGCGCCGGGTTCGCGGTGATTCCCGAAAACGTATCGCTTCCGCCGCACTCGGTTCCCAGAATGAGATGCTCGAAGCCTGCGACACGCCGCTCGTGCTTGGCCGCATCGCGCAGCAATGCCGCGCCGATCTCAATGCCGCGCGCGATCGTATTCGTCGTGCCATCGCTCTCTTGGATCCCGATGACCTCAACGCGTTGTCCCCGCGCCGCGATCTCGCTTGCGAGCGCTTTGCTCTCGTTTGTCTCGCAGCCCAGCCCCACGACGAGCACCGCAGCGACGTTTGGATTGGCCGCAAAGCCGGCCATCGTGCGTTTGGTCTGTTCGAAGTCAACGCCGACCTGCGAACACCCGGTCGGGTGCTGCACGGTAATGAGGTCCGGGAGTTTGCGCCCGATCCGTTCGACAACGTGATTCGCGCACATCACCGAAGGCAGCACCAGAACGTGGTTGCGAGTGCCGACCGTCCCGTTCGACCGATGGTAGCCTTGAAAGGTCATGCGCTCGCCGAGCGAGCCGCGGCTAAATCGCCGCGTCCGCGAATCCCCTCGACATTGTGCACGTGCACGTGTTCGCCGGCTGCGATCGTGACGGTTGCGCGTCCCATCGTCTGCCCGTATTTCAGAATCGCCGCGCCGGCCGGAATCTCGCGGGTCGCGAGCTTGTGGCCCACCGGAATCTCTTGCGTCGCGATGAGGTGCTCGGCGCCGAACGTGAGTTCAGTGCCCGGCTCAAGGGCGCGCAAGACAACGGCGACATTATCGGCATCGGATAAGCGCAAAGCTGCGCCGTTCGTGCTCAATCCCATAGAAGTGCCTTAGCCCTTACGAAGCCGTGCGACAAGTCCTTCCACTCCGGCACCCGGCGCCGGTCACGCCCTGGAGTGCCGCGACGTTCTGCGAACATGATGAATTTGACATTGCGCCGCGCCTTCGCCGCCACCTGGAACTGGTGGACCGCCGCGGGTCTCATCGTCCTGCTTGCGCTCGTCGTCGGGCCGCGCATATCGAGCACCCGATCGATGCTTGCAATTCCGTCACCACAGAGACTCGCCGTCGAGCATTCGGCCCGCGCAGCTTCCTTCGAGCAGTCGCGTAGCGCGGGAGATCAGGCGGCGCCTTTGAAACTTAATGCACCCAAAGCGACCGCGCAGGTTTCGAGTGAGGCTCGCGCCAGCACGACTCTTCGGCACCGGCAGATTGCACGCAGCGCTTCCGTTTCGCTGATCGCCTCTGATGTCGACCGTACGCTCGGCGCTCTCACCGCCCTCGTCCATCAAGTCGACGGAGACGTCGTCAAGCTCGACAACGAGCGCCCCGAGGACGCGAGCGATCAACACACCGCAGATGCGACCATCGTCGTCCCCTCCGATCGTTTTGAGAGCACGCTGGCGCGCATCGCGAAACTTGGCGGCATCCGTTCGCAGACGATCGCTGCCGAAGATGTCGGCGACCAAATCATCGACGATACCGCGCGCCTGCGCAACCTGCGCCGAACCGAATCGGATATGCTCACGATCATGGACCGCTCGGGAAAAGTCGGAGAAGTGCTGGCCGTCGAGGAACAACTTTCAAGCGTGCGCGAACAGATCGAGCGACTCGACGCCGAATCAAAGGCCCTCATCGCGCGCGTCGTCACCTCCACTATTGTGGTTCATCTGGAAGGCGAAGCTCGCGTCTCCAGCGCCGAACCGGCAGCCGGGTCGCAACTCGCGAACGCCTGGCAGTCATCCTGGCACGACTCCCGCGATGCCGCGCTCGCACTCGCCGGACGCCTCATCTGGCTCATCGCGTTCGCACCGTACTGGCTGCCGCTACTTGCAATCGGCGCCCTCATCCTCATCCAAGCTCGCCGGCGTCTGCATGCGTAGGTCCGTCACGGGATAAACGGCGAGGCCCGAACAGCTTAGGCGGGAAACACGAGCAGCGTGAACGCACCGGACGTGATTCGGGAACTGCGAGCGATTGTCGGCGATGCGAATCTCTCGACCGCCGAAGAGGATCTGCTCGCCTACGGGTTCGACGGCACGTGGTACGAGAGCCGTCCATTGGCTGTTGTTTTGCCGGCTTCGACCGCGGAGATAAGCAGCATCCATCGCCTCGCAACCCGCGAGCGATTGGCGATCACGCCGCGCGCGATGGGCAGCGGGCTGTCGGGCGGCGCGGTTCCGCTCGGCGGCAGCATCGTGCTCGGCGTGATGCGTATGAATCGCATCGTCGAGATCGACCAAGTCAATTCGGTGGCAGTTGTTGAGCCGGGCGTCGTGAACGCCGACCTGCAACGAGCGGTCGAAGCACGCGGCCTCTTCTACCCTCCCGACCCGTCGAGTCTCAAACAATCTGCGATCGGGGGAAACGTCGCCGAGAATGCCGGCGGCGCTCGCTGCCTCAAGTACGGCGTCACCGGCGACTACGTGATGGCCCTCGAGGTCGTCTTGCCGAGCGGCGGTGCGCTGCGCACGGGCGGCAAGATGCTCAAGAACGTTACGGGCTACAATCTACGCGCGCTCTTCACCGGTGCCGAAGGGACCCTCGGCACGATCACGCAGATCACATTACGTTTGCTGCCCAAACCTCGCTTCACGAAAACTGCAACCGCAGCGTTCGGCAGCATCGACGATGCCGCAGCGACGGTCACGGCCATTATGTCGAGCGGGTTGCTCCCCACCTCCATCGAGCTGATGGATCAACTCACGATGCGCTGCGTCGAGGAAAACGCCCCGAGCGGCCTTCCTGTCGATTCCGAAGCCATGCTGCTCTTTGCCGTCGACGGAAATCATGAAGCCATTCTTGACGGCGAGCTTGAGGCAATCGCGACGATCGCTCGCGAGCATGGCGCAACGTCAACGCGAGTGGCGGCGGATGAACGCGAGAGCGCAGCCCTCTGGAATGCACGCCGCTCGATCTCGCCCGCGCTCGCTCGCAAACGGCCACACAAATTAGGCGAAGATATCTCGGTGCCGCGTTCGGCAATCGTGGCGATGGTTCGCGCGGTCCAAGAGATCGCAGGCCGTCACCGTCTACTCATTCCGCTCTTCGGCCACGCCGGGGACGGAAATCTTCACCCGAACATCTTATGCGACCGGCGCGATCCCGAAGAGATGGGGCGCGTACGTCAGGCCGCGCGCGAGATATTTGAGGCCGCCGTCGCGCTCGGCGGAACCCTCTCCGGCGAGCACGGCATCGGTCTGCTCAAGAAACAGTTCATGGAACTCGATCTCGGGCCCGAAGCGCTCGCCGTCATGCGCCGAATCAAGGATGCCATAGATCCCCTCGGCATTATGAACCCGGGCAAGATATTTCCCGAGCCCGGCGGCCCCGACGCCTTCTCGCTCTAACGAACTCCGTCGAGACGATGACCTACGGAGACAGCGATGACACGTAGGCCGCGACGTCGGCAAGTTGCTGATCGGTGAGCGGAATCTTGCCCATCCGCGCACTTGGATTGCGGACCGTGTAGGTGACGATCGAAGCGTCTATGCCGCGGATGCTTGGTCCATATCCGCCCTCCGCGTTCGCTCCGTGACAGCTCGCGCAGTTCGTATCAAAGACGATCTTACCGTCGGCGGCATTTCCAGCAAGCGTGCTCGCGGCCGGGCTCGGCGCGACCGTCGCCGCGGCCGACGGCGCAGGGCTCGCCGCGGCAGCGAAGTTTCGGACGTTCGACGCGGCCGCCGCCAGGGCCGGGAACGCGGCGGCTGAAAGAGCCGCAACCAAGAAGAACTTTCGCAAAATCATCAGCCTCCGCACTTCATCCCGAAACGGCGAATGCCTATCACAAGTTCCACCAGCGGCTTTTCCGGAACCGATATCCCGCCCGCGAGCGTCTACGATCAGTGCGTGCGCTGCGGACTCTGTTTGCCTGCGTGTCCGACGTACGTCGAAACGCTGGTCGAAACGTCGAGCCCGCGCGGCCGCATCGCGCTGATCAAAGCCGTCGACGAAGGCAGGCTCGATCTGACGAGCCCCGGCTTCGTCCATCAGATGCACGAGTGCCTCGATTGCCGGGCATGCGAAGCGGTCTGTCCCTCCGGCGTGGCCTACGGACAATTGCTCGAGCCGGCGCGCACGCAGATCGAGCGCGCGATCCAAGGACGGCGTTCGCTCGGAGACCGTCTCCTCCGGCAGTTCACGCTCGGCGCGCTGTTCGGTCACCTCTGGGTCATGCGTTTGGTCGCTTCGTTCTTGCGCTTCTATCAGCAGAGCGGGCTGCAGCGCGTGGTGCGCGCCAGCGGTATCCTGCGCGCGTTGCGGCTCGATCACCTCGAAGCACAAGCGCCGGCGATCTCCGATCACTTCTTCGTTCCGCAAGGACAGCGCTGGAACACGACGGCGCAGACGCGCAAGGCCACCGTCTTCATGCATGCCGGTTGCGTCATGCAAGTCGCCTTTGCCGGCGTCAACGAGGCCACCGTTCGGGTCCTCAATCGTGCCGGCTGCGACGTGGTCGCACCCGCGGCTCAAGGCTGCTGTGGGGCGATCGGTATCCATGCCGGCGATATAGACCGAGGCCGCGAGCTCGCCAAGGTCAACATCGCGGCGTTCGAAGATTCCGGCGCAGACTTTTACATCGTCAATGCCGCCGGTTGCGGTTCGTCTCTCAAAGAGTACGGCCACCTGTTCGCGGGCAAGCCGCGCTGGCGGAAGCGCGCCGCCGACTTCGCAGGAAAAGTGCGCGATGCAACGGAGTTTCTCGATTCAATCGGTATCGCGCCACCGCTCGGACGGATCGACGCAGTTGTCGTCTATCAGGATCCATGCCATCTCGTCAACGCTCAGGAGATTGCCGGAGCGCCACGGCGCTTGCTCGCAAGCATTCCGGGCCTAAAACTCCGTGAGATCGAGGAGCCCGCAATCTGTTGCGGGAGCGCCGGAATTTATAATGTAACGCAACCTGAAATGGCGGCGCGTCTCCAGCGGCGCAAGATCGAGCATATCCTGGCAGCCGAACCCGACGTCGTCGCTACGGCTAACCCGGGATGCGCGCTACAGGTGTCTTCCGGATTGCGAGCCGCGGGACGTACGATCCCGGTCAAACACGTCGTCGAATTGCTCGACGAATCGTACGCCGCTTACAATCCGACGAGTCGCGCGTCGTCGCTGAGCGCCGCCTCGACCGTCGGATAGACTCTGAAAATCTCGAGCAATCCGGTGATGCGGAGTAACCGCAGGATCTGACCTTCCTGTACGACGAGACGAACGCTCCCGTTCTTCTCGGCCGCGCGACGGTGTGCGCCGATCAGCGCGCCGAGGCCGGTGGAATCCAAGAACTCGAGCTGCGAGAGGTCCACGACCAACGCATGTCCCTCGTGTTCGGCGGCCTCCATCAGCGCCGCGCGTAGAACCGGCGAGGTCGCCAAATCCAGGCTGCCGTGGAGGACGAAGAGCTGCGCCTTGCCGTCTTCCAAGCTCGTGACGTCGATGTTCAGAGTATCTTGTGCCATGTCAGCCCTCATATTCGCGCCACTCGGCGATCGTCCCGTCCGCGAAGGTCACGAACGCACAGCCCTCCTTCTCGCACCACTCGCCGTCGATCCCCTTGACCGCAAAGCGGTAGCGAACGACCGCGCGATCGCCATCGACGACGGTTTCGTCGACGTGCATCTGCCACACCGGGCCGTCCCGGAAGAACCGGGTGAAGTGCGCGACGATCGAATCACGGCCAAGAATCGGCGCTCGCCCAGCCTCCCGATACGAGCCATCGCTCGCGAAGTGAGCCGCCGCGCGCAAGGCATCGCCACCCCGCCAGGCCGCGAACAGGCTCTCGAGAGCTTCCCGCTGCGTCACAGCATCAACGCGTCCCTATCGCTTGCACGTTTCCTGGGTGTACGTGCGCCAAACATCGTCGACCAACACCTGTTGTTTGCGCGAAAACGTGTTCGTAGCGAGGCTGGAATAGATCACGCGAACCTTGTCGCGCAGCGTGGTTCCGCCCTGGACATGCCGATCTTGCCAGCCTTCAAACGTCCACTCGTCGGCGCTCCACTTCGGCCCTTCAACCTGCATCGGGCCGAAGTAGTCGCTCTCGCCGGAGGTTGCGATCCAGTGTTGCTGCGAAGCATTGAAACGATAGGCCTCGATCACAACAGTCGAATCTCCGTTCGGTAGGCGAAAGTTATAACGCATTTGCATCGATCCCGCCGAATCGCGCACGAAGGAGCGCGTCCCGGCGAAACCGACATCGGATGCGCAGTTCCAGAGTCCGATCAGAGAATACGACCGGTCCGCAGCCGGCGACGGCTGCGGCGTCGCGTCCATCGCTCCGCCGGAAACGGGCGCACCGGCAAAGATCAAGAGCATCGCGCAAATCAGCCTAAGGCGCACAATATTCTCCAAATTGTTTTCTGGGGTGGCTGGATTCGAACCAACGAATGGAGGCTTCAAAGGCCCCTGCCTTACCGCTTGGCGACACCCCATCGGACCAACACGCCGCGTTCTCCGAAGCGTTCCCCGAGCCTTGCTAGCGTAGCGGCTGACCGGTTTTCAGCGCCTGTATCATCGCCTGAATCCTGGCGGCGTCCGCGCTGTCGCGCGACTTTTCGTAGCCGGCCAGCGCGAGATCTAGGTCGGATGCAGCGTCTTTCGTATTGCCGAGACCGTACTGCGCGACAGCACGTTCGCGGTAGCCGTCAGGATCGAATCCGGCACGAAGTACGTAGACCTGCAGATCCGCTAGAGCAAGCGCATACTTTTTCACGTGGTTATACGCAAGACCGCGAAAATAGTATCCCGTGTCCGAGCTCTTCGGATTCTGCGCGATGTACGCGCTCAGGTCGGGTATCGCGTCCGCATACCGCTGATTCGTAAGCGCGAGGCGTCCGCGCGCCCAGAGCCCGCGCCGGCTAGCCGGGTCGAGATGCAGCGCGGTCGCGCAGTCGACGGCCGCATGCTCCAGTTTCTCAGTCAGGCGCTCGGAATCGCAGCGGGCCGCGTAGACGTATGCACTCGAGCGTCCGAGCTCGATCGCTTTATCGTAGTCAGCGAGCGCGAGATCGAACCTATCACGCTGAAACTGAACATCGCCCCGGTCTTCATACGCGTGCCCGTCGGTCGGCAATAAGCGAATCGCCGCAGTACAGTCCGCCAGCGCTCCAACGATATTGTCGACTTGCAAACGCGTCTCGCAGCGCGTAACGTAGGCGTATTGGTAATCCGGATCGATTGCGAGCGCCGCGTCGTAGTCTTTGAGCGCGCCCTCGTTGTCAACCAGATCGGCCTTCGAATCGCCGCGAAGGACCAGAGCAACCGCATCGCGCGCATGAGCGGCGATCCACGTATCGAGCAGCGCTATCGCTTCCGGAAACTTCTTGGCTGCGAACAACGCCTTCGCCTGATCGAGAGCACCCGTCGGCTGGGCGAAGCCGGGGCCCGCCCATGTCAGCAATATGGCGATCGACACTATCGCGAACGCCAGTGAATGCGGCCGGCCCGTGCGCGCGCTCTCCATGCGACGCCTCGTTCTCTCCGGAAAGCCGAGAGCCCCGGTGCTCACGCGCCGAGGCTCCTTACTATACACCGATTCGGAGAGGCTAGTTTGCGGTGGCCCGTTTCGCGCCGAGATAACGTGAGGCCCAATAGCTGTCGCCCAGGCGACTGATCATCACCCCGTGACTCGAACTGTGAATGAACTTGCCGTTGCCGAGGTAGATGCCGACATGCGACGGCCCCGGCTCGTAGGTCTGGAAGAACACGAGGTCGCCGACGCGCATGCCGTTCTTGATCTTGTGCGCCGCGTAGAACTGAACGTCGGCCGTCCGCGGAATGTGAATGCCGACCATCGCGAAGACGTGCTGAGTGTATCCCGAGCAATCGAAGCCCGACGGTGACGTTCCACCAAACACGTACGGCGTTCCGATGAAGCGCATCGCACTCCGCGTTAAGCCGGCAGCGATCGACGACGTGCGGTTGATGATCCCGCGCGCGAAACGCCGGATCGCGCCGTTCTTGGCCTGCTTGGTCGAGGCGCCCAGCCACATCTTCAGATCGGCACTCGACGCAGCCGACTCACCGAGCTGGAAATCGCGCGCGTCAGCACGCGTATCGGGGGCGACTAAATTGAATTGAGGCGCCGGCATAACGCCGGTGCCTGGCTCGTCGGCTTGAGCGGGACAGAACGCCGCACCGACGAGGAGAACAGCGAAAAACGCCGTTCCAAGAAACCGAACCAACTGCTCCTCTTTCAACGCCTACGAGGTTAGTTGACGGATTCGGGCTGAAAGTGCTGCCCTAGCGCCGACCGGCGCATTCACCCCACCTGGGAATCCCCCGCTCCGGACTCGTGTCCGGATTCGGCGATTTGGTGTATAGCTATGCCGCATAGACAGTAAGCCTACGCGGACGGCCCATACCGAACCGCTGGTCGACGCTTTTTGGCCCCCGTTCGGGCTTCCCTGCCGCCGCCTCCCTTGGCGTCTGTTAAGGATTTCGGACTATTCAGGGCAGGATCACTCGAGGCCGGTGGGGCGCCCTCAGGAAGCCTTCTGGACCGGGTCGGGCGGGGCCGTGAATGTCTTCGGAGCGTAGATCCGGTTCAGCAGATCGGGCGCTCCGGGGACCCGCTCGAGCCGCGGGAAGCGTTCGCCTTCGTACCAGGCCAAGCGCACCGTTCTGAAAAAATCGCCGTTGCTGACGATCAGTTCGATCGGCGTTTTCCGCGCCTTGGCGGCCGGCAGAGCTTGGTGCAAGAAGTCCGCCGACCAGCGGCGACCGTCGACCGCGACGATCTTCATGCCCGGCGCTAGCCCGGCAATGAATGCCGGCGAGTCTAATACGACGTCGCGAATCGATCCGTCCGTATCGCCATCTGTCGAGATGACCATCCCGAGCGAGTAGCGGAAGTCGGCGCCCTTGTCTTGCGCCTCGTCCGCTTTATAGAGGTTGGTCGCGGTATCGGTGTAGACCAAACGCCAGCCGCCGCCGGTAATCCCGCCGAGCGGAGCGCGCGGCTGAATGCTTGCGATGCGTTGTTTGAAGAAAGCCGCCCAGTCGTATGGCGCGACGGCGTTCAACGTTGCGACGACGTCGTCGACCGTATAGGTCTTAACGCTCGGCGTCGTACTGCCGCCGCTGGCCCACAACTTGAGGAAATCGTCGAGCGAGCGCGTGTCGCCGCTCAGCCGGCGAATCGTCACATCGGCATCCAGCCAGATCAAATTGCCTTCGGTGTAAAAATCGCCCGCACTGCGCCGCAGTTCGTAATAGCCGCCCGGCGCATTGTAGAGCAATGGCGCTTCGTCGGCGAGATCGCGCACCGGTCGCCACGAACGGCCGCTTTCGACATCCATGCGTGCCGCGCTGATCGCGAGCGATTCCATCTGGTCGCCGAACGTCGTCAAGCGCGCACGCGTTGTCAAGACCTCGCCGACGTATTGGTTGAGGCCCTCGTACACCCACAGAAGATCGGTGCGTTCGGGTTTCTGGAAATCGTCGACGAGCAAGGTCGCCGGACGGCGGTACTTACCGTTCCAAGAGTGCGAAAACTCGTGGGGCATGAGATCGGCAAAGGCCTTGAAGCCCGACGCATCGGTCAAGTACTTCTCGCCGGCGCGGTTGTCGCTCGACTGGTGATGCTCGATGCCGTTGGCATCGATGGCGTCGCTGAGGGTCAGCAGGAAGTGATAGTTCCGGTAGTGCTGGCTGCCGTAGAGCGCGGGGCCTTCGGTCACGAGATGCTGCATGCCGGTCAAGAACTCCGGCGGGAAGGCGAGCGCGCTCGCGCTATCGGCTGCGATATCCAGTTCGTAATCGCCGCCGAGGGGCACGGCCTTGAAGAACCTGCCCGCGTTGAGTGGCGAATCGACCAACGTCGTCAGCGAGACGGTTTGAAACGCGATCGAGTTGCCCTCACGCGATTGGACGGGGAGCGCCGTCCCGAAGTTCCAACCGGCCGGGAGTCTCAACGTCGCGCTGACCGGCAACGTGTCGGCGACGGCGCCATTGGGATACATGAGGAACGAACTCCACTGCACGAGCAGAAGATTCTCGGTGCTCGGAACGTCCATCTCGCCGGTCGTTGCGCGCGCGCTGACCACGTCGAAATCGACTTCGAGCGAAGTCGTTCCAGCCGGAACGTCGGTGTGAATCGCGTAGAAATCGACCAGGTCGCGACGCCATGCGAGCGGCGTCGAACCATCGAGTACGCGCAAGTTCACAACGTCGGCGACCGGGCCAACCGGGCCGTGCCAGCCCGGGATCCATTTGGGATAGACGAAGGTAAACGGGCCTGCCTGGGCCGGCATCGTCACCTTCACGTGATAGATTTTTTGAACGGCCTGCGAGGCATCGATCGAAACGCGCGNNGGGGCCACTCTGCGCAAGCGTCGGAGCCGGTGCGAGCGTGCATAGCGCGAACGCGGCGCCGGCTACGGCGAGTATGCGAAGAGCGGCGAACATCAGTGCGTGCTCATGACCAGGAGCGTGAACGTTCCCGGCTTCATCGTTCGGCGCGGCGGCTGGCCGGCGACGGCAGCGGGGGTCGTATCGAAATCGGCCGTTACAAGATAGACATCATGCGTCAGCGTGTCGACCGCCAACGTTCGCGCGCCGGCCTGCGTCTGGGCGTTTTGGACGACCGTATACTTATCGGGCGTATCTTCGTGCACGACGTCCAGCGTGCCGTCGCCGTTCGAACTAAACGCCAGGCTCGTTCCCGGATCGAAGCCGCTAGCATCGGTGCCCTGACCGATCGGGGGAGTGGCGACGACTTCGCCGCTATCGGTGTTGACGACAGCCATCACTTTGTTGTGACAGCCCGCGAAGACACGGTGATGCTTCGCGTCCATCGCGAGGCCGCTCGGTTCTTCGCAAGGCGCGAGTTTCCAACGAGCGAGGACCGCTCCGGCGCGAGCATCGATGCTGAGCACCTCACTTGTGTCCTCGATGTTGACGTAGAATTTCCCCCCGCCGTCGCCGGCCGGAAACTCGGGCTTCCCGCCGAGCGGGATCGTTCCGGCCACCGAATCGGTCGCGGCGTTGATGATGGTCGCGTCCTTACTGCGTCCGTTAAACGTGAAGACGCGCCGCGACGCCGAGTCGTAGTAAATCGCATCCGGCCCGTCACCGGTCACTTTGATCGTCTCGATCGCTTGCAGCGTCCGCAGATCGAATACCGTGACGGTGTTGTCGCGGCCGTTGCTTGTGAACCCCTTGCCGAGTTCCTGAGCGAGTGCGACACCGTGAACGCCGGACGTGTTCGGGATATCGCCGATCACCTTTCCCGCGTAGGGATCGACGACCGACACGTGCGTGCCGCGCGCGATGAAGAGACGCTTCCCGACGGAATCAAAGGCCAGGTAATCCCAGCCGCCCTCGCCGC
>PLDY01000123.1 GCA_003136895.1 Candidatus Erabacter solicola
GCGCCGGCTCGGCGCTGGTCGCCTGCATCGGGATTGCGGTCGCGCAGTATGGCGCGGCGACAGCTCTCGAGGCCGTCAGCGCGACGCCGCTGCTCGCGGCGCTCTCGTACGCATTCGTGCGCGACCGGGTCCCGGTGCTGCGGGTCCGGCGAGTAGCGTAGCACCGGCCTCGAGTCTGGGAGCGGCCTACCGGGAGAGTTGGGTGGCCACGGCAAAGCTGCCTGACGTCAAGCCCGATATTTTTGGGCGGCTGTCACCGGAAAGGGATAGTATGAGGAATCGGCTATTTTTCATTGCGCTGGCGTGCGCGCTGACGCTCGGATATGTCACCCCCGCACTGGCCAGTCATGCGTTCCGCATCGTGAACAACGGACGCCACGTTATCACCGCAGTTCAGATCTCGGCCGTCAACCGCAGGCTTTGGGCTCCGAATCTGTTGCGCGCGTGGGTCAACCCAGGCCGATGGGCGTCGTTTTCGATCGGCGAAGGATGCTACGAAGACGTCCGGGTCACGTATGGCAATGGGCATTGGATGCAGCAAAACAACGTCAACACGTGCCGAGTGAACGTAATCGTGAACTACTAAGCTGGCGAATGCGCTCGCGCTAAGAGGGCCCGCCGAAATCGGCGGGCCCTTTAGATTCCGCCGACGTAGCGGCCGGGCGCAAGTGTGCCCTTGGGGTCGAAGCGTGCTTTCAAAGCGCGCATCGTTTGGAGTGATGGAGGTAGAGCGCCCCACATAGCGAGACTGCCGCGAAGCGACTCCGGCGCCGTCAGCACCGCGATTCGCGGCAGCGCCGAGTGCAACGCGACGTCGAATCCTGGAATGCGTTCGGTGACGTGTCCGGAGAGCGTTGCGCTGACGCGCGCGATAAGGTCACCGGTTCGAATATCTTGCAGCGTCTCGAGATTCAATCCGTGCTCCCGCGCTAAGCGGGAGACGGTCTCCCAGCGTGTCAGCAACTCGCTCGGCAAGCCGAGGATCCGATAGGTGACCGAGCGATCGCCGAGACGGACGAGGTAGGCGTCGAGCAAGCGCGCAAACGCCATGCCGGCGCCGGCGTCAAAGAGCGTCGTCTCCGGAACCCCGGCGG
Source organism: Candidatus Erabacter solicola (assembly GCA_003136895.1). Taxonomy (GTDB): domain Bacteria; phylum Vulcanimicrobiota; class Vulcanimicrobiia; order Vulcanimicrobiales; family Vulcanimicrobiaceae; genus Erabacter; species Erabacter solicola. The sequence continues at coordinate 1,095 of PLDY01000123.1, forward strand.
CCCCAAGCGCCGAACGTAGTTCGCGAGTCGAGCGATCGACGAGCGTCTGCGAGCCTTCGAAGAGCAGAAAGATGCGGCCGTCGATACCGTCGTGTCCGTCGATGTCGTCGGCAAACCCCTGCACGACCAGCGCCGCAGCCGGCTCGACATCGAGCGACGCGATGTGTTCGGCCGCGCGCCGATGCGTACGCTCGGGCAAGCGCGCGATCGCGATGCGGCGCGTCTGCGGTACGGGCAACGTCTTGAAGTTCGCGCGAACGATCGCGCCGAGCGTGCCGAGCGAACCGCAGTACAGTTTGCTCATATCGTAGCCGGTCACGTTCTTGACGACCATGCCACCGGCTTTGGCGATCGTGCCGTCGGCGAGCACGACCGTCGTTCCGATCAGCGCATCCCGCGGGCGCCCGTAGGCCGCACGGCGCGGTCCGCACCAGCCGCCGGCGAGTACCCCTCCGACCGTGCTTCGCGCCGTCTGCGGAGCATCGAGCGGAACGAATTGGCCGCGTTCGGCCAGCGTCGCATTGAGCTGCTCGACCGTCATACCGGCTTCGACCGAGATCGTCAGGTCGCGAAACTCATACTCGAGTACGTGGTTGAGCGCGCGCAGGTTGACGGCGACATCGTATCGTGCCGGCGCATGTCCCAGACCCTGTAGCGTTCCCCCGCCGAAAAAGACCACGGCCTCGCCTTTCGTATCGCAGTCGCGCAAGGCCGCAGCCAGTTGCTCCACGCTTTCGGGCGTGATGACGCGGCTCGGCGCGCGTTCGCCGAACGCGTAGCCTGAAGTCCCGGGCGCCGAGTTTACAGCCACGCGCCGGCGCCGGCCGCCGGCTGGGGTTGCGCGCGCACTTCGCCGCAGACGGCGCCGCTCGGGAAGATCTTGTCGGGATTGAAAAGACGCTTGGGATCGAAGACGTCGCGGACGCGGCCCATCGTCGCCAGATCGTCGCTGGAGAAGACGAGCGGCAGCGTTTCGCGCTTTTCGTACCCGATACCGTGCTCGCCCGAGATCGTGCCTCCGAGCGCGATGCAAGCGGTCAGGATCTCGGTACCGGCGGCGATGACCGCCTCGACCTGGCGGCGTTCGCGCCGATCGAAGATCAAGAGCGGATGAAGGTTGCCGTCGCCGGCGTGGAAGACGTTGCCGACCAGCAGCTTGTATGCGCGAGCGATTTCATCGATCCGGTGCACGGCCTGCGGCAAGCGCGTGCGCGGAACGGTTGCATCTTGAATGTAGTAGTTGGGCGCGATCCGTCCGAGCGCCCCGGCCGCGCCCTTGCGCGCGGCCCAGAGTGCGTCGCGCTCGTCCGCATCGGTTGCGGAGCGCCATGAAAGCGCGCCGTGCGCGCGCGCAATCTCGCCGATCGCGCGTTCGCCGGCTTGCATGTCGTCGGGCTGCCCGGCGATCTCGACGAGCAATACGGCGCCCGCATCGAGTGGGAAGCCGGCATGATAGTGCGCTTCAACTGCCTGGACGATCAGCTTGTCCATGATCTCGAGCGCCGTCGGCACGATCCCGGCTGCGACGATCGCCGAGACCGCGGCCGAAGCGGTCTCGACATCGGCGAACGCGGCAAGAAAGACCCGTATCGCCGGTGGTAAGCGCATCAAACGAAGATCGATCGCGGTGATGATGCCGAGCGTCCCTTCGCTGCCGACGAGCGAGCCCGTGAGATCGTAGCCGAAATCGTCGAGGGCCGTGTGGAGTATTTCGCCGCTTCCGTCGACGTACTCGAGCCCGAGCACGTGGTTGGTCATGGATCCGTACGAGAGCGCGTGCGGACCGCCGGCGTTCGTTCCGGTATTGCCGCCGAGTGTCGAGATCTTTTGCGACGACGGATCGGGACCGAAGAAGAGCCCGTGCGGTAGCGCGGCTTTGGAGAGGTCGAGATTGATCAAGCCCGGCTGCACGCGCGCGCGCCGGTTCGCGGCGTCGAGCGAGAGAATCCGGTTCATGCGCGCGAACGAGACGACGACGCCGCCGCGCACCGGCGCGGCACCACCACACAATCCGGTCCCGGCGCCGCGCGGGACGATCGGCTCGCCGCACTCGTTTGCGATGCGCACGATCGCGCTGACGTCGCGCGCGTCTTTCGGCAGGACGGCCGCACTCGGCAGACGTTCTTCGCTGTATGCGTCGAACGAATAGACCGCCAGATCTTCAGGTGCCGTCAGCACCGCGTCGGCGCCGATCGCGTCGATCAAGCGTTCTGCAAACCGCTCGCGCGTGGCGCTTTCCATCGTCCGATCCTTTACGGCGTCAGTAGAGGAGATACTTCTTGCGCTCGGCGAGGAAGTCGCGTACGCCCGGTTCCCAGCGGCGGATGATCTCATCGGCGGACAAGCCTTCTTCGAGGCCGCGGCGCAGCGAGTCGGTTCCCCAATCCCGATCGATCGTGGCTGCGTTCGCGGCGCGAACCGAGAGCATCGCCGGCGCGAGCTTGCGCACCGCGGTCAAAATCTCAACCGCAACGCGCACCGAGCGATACGCGTGAGGGTCGGTGACGATCAGCTCGATTCCCGTCAGCGTCTTCCCCGCAAAGAAGCCCGAGACGGGCGACCACGCGGCCGCGCGAAAGTGGACGCCCGGAATAGGTCGCGCGTTGAGATAGGATGCGAGTGCGACTCCATCGAGGCCGACGGCGCCAGCATACTTGAACGGCTTTGTATATCCGGTGCCGTTGTTCAAGCCGGCCGCGTCGATCAAGCCCGTCGACGGGTAGACGAGGGTCGTATCCCATTCGGGAATGTTAGGCGACGTTTGCACCCAGCCGAGCCCGGTCTCGGGCCACAGCATCGTGCGATGCCAGTCCCGCATCGCGATCACGCGTAACTCGCAGCCGATTCCGAAGCGGTCGTTATACATGCGCGCAAGTTCGCCGACGGTCATGCCGTGGCGCACGGCGATCGGGTAGAGTCCGACGAACGATGCGAAATGCGGGTCGAGGACGGGGCCTTCCACGACATCGCCGCCCATCGGATTGGGGCGATCCAATACCCAGACTTCCTTGTGCGCGGCTTTGGCGGCCTCCATCACGTACGCGAGCGTTGAGATATACGTGTATGCGCGATCGCCGACATCTTGAATATCGAAGAGCAAGACATCCACGCCCGCCAGCATTTCGGCGCTCGGGCGACGCGTCGCGCCGTAGAGACTGAAGACGGGCAGTCCGGTGTGTTCGTCGGTGTACGATGCAACGTACTGCCCGGCCGGCCGGTCGCCGCGCAACCCGTGCTCCGGCGAGTAGATCGCCTTCACGCAAATCTGCGGGTTGTGCTTGATCGCGTCGACGATGGGTTCGAGCTGCGAGGTGACGCCGGTCTGGTTCGTGACCACGCCGACGCAACGGCCTTTGAGGTCGTGCCACGCCTCGCGTAGGAAGATCTCGTCGCCGAGCGTCACGTTCGCGCCGGGCATCGGCTCCGCGCTCGCCCGAGCGAGCGAGCCGAGCGTAAGAGCGAATATGAAGATGATGGCAGATAACTTTGGCACGCGGACGCTTTGCACGCCGCGCACGAGCTCGCCTACCAGGCGGGCGGCGGGAAGTGCCATCACGGGAGCGCCGTCAGACGAAGCGCGGAGTCGTCTTCGCCGGGATCAGTGACGACGCAGCCGCGCGTTCGAACAAGGTGCGGACCGCGTCGATTCCTTCCTGGCCCACGTCGTTCGAGTACTCGTTCACGTACAGCCCGATGTGCGCGCGCATGACGGCCTCGTCCATCTCGAACGCGTGAGCGCGCACGTACGGCGCGACGGCGGTATCGTTCGCACGCGCGAATGCAAGGCTCTCGCGAACGACCGAATCCAGACCTCGTGCGTCGCCGGCGGGGAGATCGTTGCGGACCAAGATCGCACCGAGCGGAATCGGGCGACCGGTCTCACCCTCCCACCATGCGCCGAGATCGACGACTTGTGCGAGCCCGTGTGTATGATAGGTGAAGCGCGATTCGTGGATGATGAGGCCGGCGTCAACGTCGCCGGCCGCGACGGCATCGACGATGCGGTCGAAACGCATCGGGACGGCATCGATCGGCCGCTGATGCGCGAGTCGCAGTAAGAGGTAGGCCGTCGTCAACTCACCCGGGATCGCGATCCGGGCGTGCGGTTTGAGCGCGGCGAGCGCCGGGACAATGCCGTTCGCGGAAGGTTTTGCAACGACGAGCGGGCCGCATCCGCGCCCGAGCGCGCCGCCCGAGCGCAGAATCCGGTACCGATCCATTAGGTACGGAATCGCGCCGTAGGAGACTTTGGTGAGCGCGTGCCTTCCCTTGCGCGCCGCTTCGTTGAGCGCTTCGACGTCCTCGAGAATGACTTCGATCTCCGGCGCATCCGGCAGCAGCCCGTTCGCCCACGCCGCGAAGATGTACGTGTCGTTCGGGCAGGGAGAGTAGGCGAGCGAGAGCGTGGCTTGGGTGCTCATCGTTTCGCGAGAGACTCGAGGACCGCTTCCAGGGCCCGGCACGCGGCGCGCGAGCCGGCCGCGAAATCCCACTCGCTGCGCGCACGGTCGTCAACGTAATTCGAAATCCCGCGCACTTCGAGCGCGGGGACGCCGGCCAGTTCGGCGGCACGCAACACGGCAAATCCTTCCATCGATTCAACTCCGGCGCCGTAGGTCTTCTGCAAGCGGTCGGCGGTGGCGCGGGTCGTCGTAACGCTAGTCACCGTCAGTCCGCGAACGGTGCGAAACGGGAGAGCGGCGCAGCGCTCGAGCAATTCAGGTGACGCTATTGCTTCGTCGACAAGCCGGGCTCCGTCGGGCAGCGCCGGCGCGCCGCCGCCTTCGAGACCGAAATCGGCGAAGCGCTCGTCGCGAACGAGTACGGCCTCGCCGACGTGGGCGCTGCCGCGAAACGCGCCCCCGATGCCGGCGTTGATCACGGCGTCATACGTTCCACGCGTCAGGACGCGTGCGGTCGCGATGCCCGCTTCGACTGGACCGATACCGCCGGCCAACAGCTCCACGCCGTCGCTCGGAACGAAGTCGCGCAACTCGGCAGGCAGTGCGCAGACGATGAGGATCAGAGCTAAGCCGCCGTCCGGCGCGAGGTCAGCAGCGCCACGATCCAGAGTGGCCCGACCAGCAGATGCTGCAGGTTGGTCAGAAACGCCGGCTTCTTGCCCTCGTAGGCATGACCGACGAACTGGAGCGTCCAGCCGATGACGAATGCGCCGATGGCTACCGGCCACGCCAGAAACGTTGCGATTCCATAGAAGATGACGAGCGAAGCGATCGCGACGAGTGAACCTGGGCCGGCCAGCTTCAGGTAGTACACACTTACGGCGGCGATCGTGACCATCGCGAGATCGATCGGACCGGCGTGTAGCAGGCGCAACGCGATGATGATGGAGAGCACGATCAACGGGATGCCGAGTTCGTGGCAGAGCAGGTTGCGCTTGTCGCGATGGTACGTTCCGTATTCCGCCAAGAGCGGAACGTCGAGCAGATCCCGCATCGTTATACCCTCACGAGCTATCGTACACCGATGAACTTATGCGTTTGAAGCGAGAGGCGGTAGCGATCCGGTTGCGCTTTCGCCGCGTCCACGGCGAGCTGCACGTTTGCCGGCTTATTTCCTTCGGGCTGGAGGAAGACCGCGACGCTTCGGCCCGCGAACGATTCGAGCCATTCCTCGGGGACACGCCCATCGACGATCAGCTTCACTTCATTCGCTCGCTGCGCCATCGCCGGATGCAGACGTTCCTTTGGCGAGACAGTCAGCCAGACATCGTGCGCGAGTTCGACCGGCACCGTTCCGTTCGACTCGATGTGCACGCGCCGTCCATCGGCACGCAACGCTTCGATGAGAGCCGAACTCTCCGTTTGCGCGAGCGGTTCGCCACCGGTCAGAATGACCATCGGGCAATCGCCGCCGAGTTCGCGGACGCGCGCGACGACGCCGGCAACCGAACCGAACGACTGCAACGAGTAATCGGTATCGCAGAAGCGGCAATTCAAATTACAGCCCGCAAGCCGCACGAAGACCGCCGGCGTCCCGGACCACGTGCCTTCACCTTGCACGCTGTAGAAGATCTCGGCGAGCGCCAGCACGCTAGCCGCCCGCGCGCACGATCGCGCACGCGGTCTGCGTCTCCCAGACCACGATCTCGCTCAATCCGCGCAAGCGCGGTTCGAGTTCTTTCCAGATCCAGAGCGCGATATGTTCGGCGGTGGGATTGGGCATCAGATCGTTCAACGATGCGTGGTCGAGGCGCTCGACGATCGCCGGTTTGACGACCGTCGAGATCTCATCGAAATCGAAGACCATGCCCTGCGCGGGGCCCGTCGTCTGTAACGGTCCGTCGAGGACGACCTCAAAGCGGTACGAGTGCCCGTGAAGGCGGCCGCACTTGCCCAGGTGATGCGGCAGCACGTGCGCCGCCTCGAACCGGAACTGCTTGCGAATCTGCACGGCCTGCACGTTCGCGGGCGAGATACTACGGCCCCGGTATGGCCGGGAGGCGGGCCGCCGTCCTCGAAACCCCTTGGTATGCAAGCACCGCCCCGCCCCAAGACTATCGGTCACTTTATCGGAGGCGCCCCCGTCGACCCGGCCGCCTCGACCCGCTTTGGTGACGTCTTCGACCCGGCGCGCGGCGAGGTCCAAGCGCGCGTCGCGTTCGCCGACGAGGCGACGGTCGATCACGCCGTTCAAGTTGCGCGCAAAGCCTTTCCGGCCTGGAGCCGAACGCCGCTCGGCAAGCGCGCCGAAGTGCTCTTCGGTCTACGCGAACTCGTCAAGAAACACTCACTCGATCTGGCCAAGATCGTGTCCAGCGAACACGGCAAGATCGTGCACGATGCCGAAGGCGAGGTCGCGCGTGCGCTCGAGGTCATCGACTTCGCGTGCGCGTTACCGCACGCGCTCAAAGGCCAGTTCAGCGAAAACGTTTCGCGAACGGTCGATACGTATTCGATCCGCCAGCCGCTCGGCGTCTGCGCCGGGATCACGCCATTCAACTTTCCGATGATGGTGCCGGCTTGGATGTTCGCGATCGCGATTGCGTCCGGCAACACGTTCATTCTCAAACCGTCGGAGCGCGATCCCTCGGTCGCGCTCTTGATCGCCGAGTTTTTCAAACAGGCCGGCTTGCCGGATGGCGTCTTCAACGTCGTGCATGGCGATAAGGTCGCGGTCGACGCGTTACTGCACCACCCCGACGTCAACGCTATCAGCTTCGTCGGCTCGACGCCGATCGCGCGGTACATCTACGAAACCGCGGCCGCAACGGGGAAGCGCGTTCAGGCGCTCGGCGGCGCGAAGAATCATATGGTCATCATGCCCGACGCCGATATGGACGCCGCCGCCGACGCGCTCGTCTCAGCNNAAGCGCGTCGAAAAACTCAAGATCGGAGCCGGTCACGATCGCGACAACGATATGGGTCCGGTCGTCACGGCTCAATCGCGCGACCGCGTCATGAGCTATATCGATCAAGGTCAAGCGGCCGGTGCGACGCTCGCCATCGATGGCCGCGGTCTGCAGGTGAGCGGATACGAGAACGGATTCTTTGTAGGCCCGACGCTCTTCGACAACGTCAAAACCGAGATGTCCATCTACAAGGATGAAATCTTCGGACCGGTGCTGGTCAACCTGCGCGCCGCCTCACTAGATGAGGCGCTCGGCGTGATCGCGCGCAATCCGTACGGGAACGGCACCTCGATCTTCACGCGCAACGGCGCGGCCGCGCGCAAGTTTCAAAGCGAAGTCGAGGTCGGCATGGTCGGCATCAACGTGCCGATTCCGGTGCCGGTCGGCTACTACAGTTTCGGCGGCTGGAAGCACTCGCTCTTCGGCGACCTGCACATCTACGGCGAGGAAGGCTTCCGTTTCTACACGCGCGGGAAGGTCGTTACCAGCCGCTGGGACGAGGCAAGCGCCGGCGTGAACATGGGTTTTCCGACCCACAAATAGCAGACGGGACGTAACATTAAGGAATCGGTTCCGGAGGCCTAGAACGCCCCGCGAATGGCATCTTCGAACCCGGCGGCCGGGGCGTCGTTAGACGGCCCCGGCGGGCCCAATCTAGGCGCACCGATCCACAAGCCGCTCACCGAACTCGAGGTCACGCTCGAGGCGAACCGCTGCCTCAACTGCTACGACGCGCCCTGCATGCGCGCGTGTCCGACGCATATCGACGTAGCTTCGTTCATCGGCAAGATCGCGACCGGCAACCTCAAGGGCAGCGCGCGCGTGATTTTGGACGCGAATCCGATGGGCGCGAGTTGCGCGCGAGTCTGTCCGACCGAAGAGTTGTGCGAAGGCGCGTGCGTCTATAAGAAGGACGACACGCCCATCCGGATCGGCGACTTGCAACGCTACTCGATCGATTGGGTCATGGATCACGACGTCGACCTGTTCGCACCCGGTCCGGTCACGGGCAAGAAGGTGGCGATCATCGGCGGTGGCCCGGCCGGGCGCTCGGCGGCACGCGATCTGCGACGCATCGGTCACGCCGTCACGATCTTCGAATCGCGCGATGGCCTCAACGGGCTAAATACGTACGGCATCGTTCCGTTTCGGCTGAGTACCGACGTCGCGTTGTGGGAAGCGCAGCAAGTCGTCAAATTAGGCGTCGACGTTCGGACGGGAGTACGCGTCGGCGTCGACGTGAGCATGGACTCGTTGATGAAAGATTTCGACGCGGTCGTGTTGGCGTGCGGTATGGGCAACGTTCCCAAGCTCGGCATCCCCGGCGAGGATTTGCTCAACGTTTGGGACGCGTTGGATTTCATCGAGCGCGCGAAACTCGGAAAGAGCGTTGGCCAACTCGGCAACCACGTGGCCGTTATCGGCGCCGGGAACACGGCGATCGACGCGTTGACCTGCGCTAAGCGTCTCGGCGTCGAGCGCGTCACGATGTACTATCGGCGCGGCGAGGAGCAGATGACCGCCTACCAATTCGAATATGAGTTCGCAAAGATGGAAGGCATCGAGTTTCGATTCTTTTGCGCGCCGCGCCGAATCATCGGCGAGATGCACGTCTCGGCGGTCGAGTTCGTCAAGACGGCGATTCCGGCCGGCGACGCGGGAGCGGCGCCGGTCGTGGTTCCGGGTTCCGAGTTCGTCGAACCGGTCAGCGCGGTCATCCGCGCGATCGGACAGAGCCGGCTCCACGACACCTTCAGCGCCGTCGGAATCGAGACCGACGGCGGCGTCGTATGCGTCGATGACGCGCTGCAAACGAGCCGCACGGGCGTCTTCGCGGCCGGCGACTGTATCTTCGAAAAAGGCATGCGCGAAGCTATGGTCGTCGAGGCGGCGGAGCAGGGCAAACTGGTCGCGCGCAGCATCGACGCGTACTTGCGCGAAGGAGCACGAACGTAATGGCCGATCTGCGTAGTAATCTGGCCGGCATCAAGAGCCCCAATCCGTTCTGGCTGGCTTCGGCGCCGCCGACGAACAGCGGCTATCAAGTGATGCGAGCCTTTGAAGCCGGCTGGGGTGGGGCGGTCTGGAAGACGCTCGGCACCCC
>PLDY01000067.1 GCA_003136895.1 Candidatus Erabacter solicola
ACGCCGCCGGTCGCGATGAACTTGATGCAATCCGCGCCGCCGCGGCGTTGCTCGCGCACGGCTTTGCGGACGTCCCACGGGCCGTCGGCTTCACGCCCGGCCCACCACCCGTGACCGCCGGTCATGCAGATCGGCCGGCCCGCCGCCATGATGTTCGGCCCCACGAGTTTGCCGGCGACGATCGCATCGCGCAGGTCCATTGCGATGTTCTCGGTGCTGCCGATCTCGCGGATCGTGGTCACGCCGGACTCGAGCGACTTGCGCGCGTTCACGGTGCAGGTCATCGCGCGCTGCGTCGGCGTCGTCAAGACGAAGACGCTCGTCGTCTGCGCCTCGCCGCTCATCTCGAGATGCGAGTGGCAGTTGATCAGCCCTGGAACGACGCACTTGGCCGAGAGCTCGCGCACGCCCACGGGCACGCTATCGCCGATCGAGGCGATGCGCTCGCCTTCGATGACCAGCACCCCGTTGCGATGCGGTTCGCCGCCGAGATTGTGATGCAGGCTGCCGAAGCGGATGGCGAGCGTTTGCGCGCTCACGGGTTTTCACCCATGTAGAGATCGGTGCGGTACACGAGATCGATCGCTCCTTCGTGAGAGTAGGTGGCGAATGCGCGAGCGAGCCGCTCGAGCATCGCATCGTAGTCGGGGCCCGCGCGCGGCGCGTACGATGTGCTGCGCACGCGGCCGAGTAGCCCTTTGTAGTCCAAACGCTGTCCGCTGGGAAACGACGTGAGCCGAACGTTCGCCAAGCCGCCGTCGCGCAGCAGGTCTTGAATGTAGGCGCTTCCGTTGCGATAGCCCGCCAGCGCCATGCGGTCGCCGAAGTGATCGACGGTGTCGCCGAATTCGCGCGTGAACGGATCGCCGTCGTCGCGCTCGTTCCAAACCAGCGCGATGCGGCCGCCGCTTTGCAATACGCGCCGAAACTCGGCGACCGATTCGGCGGTCGCGAACCAATGAAAGGCTTGAAAGGACGCGACGAGATCGGCGCTGCCGTCGGGCAACGGGAGCGCGTCGGCGTTCGCGTCGAGCACGTCCAGACCGTGGTTCGCGGCGGTCGCGCGCATCTCCGGATTCGGTTCGACTGCGATCGTGCGCGCGCCGCGCGCCGCGAGCAGCCGGCTCGCGATGCCGGTTCCCGCGCCGACATCGACGACCGTGAGCGTCTCCGGCGCTGCGAGGCCGGCGAACAGCGCATCGATCACTGCCGACGGATACGACGGGCGGTAGCGATCGTAGTCGTCGGATCGTTCGTTGAAGCGCACCGCCGACGCTTTGATCTCCCTCATCGCTTGGCGGACCGCCTCCTGGGCTTAGCGTCGCTCGGCGCTTCGCTCTGGCTCTGGGCCGGACTCTCGCGCTCGCTAAAGATGCCGTCGATCACGTCGAAGCAGCGGTCGATATCTTCGTTAGTATTGTAGTGCGCGAGGCTGATGCGAACCGCGCGGCCACCCGCTTCGCCTGCGATCGCTTGCATGAGGCGCTGCGAATAGTAATCGCCGACGCGCGCCTCGATGTTGGCGAGTTCGAAGCGGCTCGCCAACTCGTCGCTCGGCATGCCGTACACGTTGAAGGTGAAGACCGGCAGGCGGTCCACATCGGCCGGGCGCCCGTAGAGTTTTACGCGATCGCTCCGTTCGACGAATTTATTGCGCGTATAGGTCGAAAGCTCGGCTTCGTGCAGCGCGATCTTGCCCATCGCTTGTCGCGGGGTCGGCGCGATTTCGCGCAAGTACGCGAGCGTGCCGAGCCAACCGGCCAGCGCTTCGTAACTCTGCGTGCCGGTCTCGAGCGTCCAGTAGCGCGCGTCGCCGCCCGCGACGCTTGCGTCGTCGGGTTTCACGTAGCGCTCCAAGGCGCGCCGGCCGACGTACCAAAAGCCGACGTGCGGTGCGTAGATCTTGTACGCGGAGACGAAGAGGAAGTCGATCGCCGCCGATATTTCGAGCGGAAAATGCGGAAAGGCTTGCACTGCATCGACCGTGACGAGCGCTCCCGCGTCTTTGGCCATCTTCGCCAAACGCGGAACATCGAAGGCGGTGCCGGTCGTGTTCGAAGCCCAGGGCAACGCGACGAAGACCGGCGCGCGTGCGAGGAAAGCGCGATACTGGGCTTCGTCGAGGTCGCCGTGCGCATCGACCGGCACGACGTGAATCTGTGCGCCGAAACGGCGCAGCCACAGCCAAGGCGCGATGTTGGCTTCATGATCGGCGGCGGTTACAACGATCCGGTCGCCGCGCTGGATCGAAGTCGCGATCAAGCGTGCGAACGAGAGCGCAAGCGTTGTGCCGTTGAGTCCGATGCCGACTTGCGCGACCGGCACGCCGAGCATCGCGGCGAATTCCTGTTTTGCCTCCTCGACCAAATCGGTCGTGGCGCGGCAGCGCGAGAAGATCGGGCCCTTCTGCGCGCTGTCGTAGGTCAGGTAGTGCTGCATGCGTTCGAGCGCGAGATCGGGGAGCTGCGTGCCGGCGGCGTTGTCGACGAGAATGCGGCCGTGTGCCGCGGCTGCCATCACGGCGGGGAAGCGGGCGGCGTTCACGGGCGCGTCGCTTGCGCTTCGAGCGCTGCATAGGCGCGCGAGACGGGTGCACGCTGCAGGACGCCCGCGATGAAGCGCGATGCGTCGCGCACGCGCTCGAGCTCGACGCCCGTCTCGATGCTCATGCCGTGCAGCATGTAGAGAAGATCCTCGGTCGCGAGATTCCCGGTCGCACCGGGCGCGTACGGGCAGCCACCGAGCCCGCCGGCGGAGGCATCGAAGATGCCGATATCCATCTGCAGGGCGGCCAACACGTTGGCGAGCGCCATGCCGCGCGTATCGTGGAAGTGCATCGCAAGCCGCTCGACCGGCATCTCGCGCTGCAGCGCTTCGGAGACGTGCACGACGCGGTCGGGCGTTGCGATGCCGATCGTATCGCCGATCGATAACTCGTCGATGCCCATCTCGGCGAGCGCGTTCGCGACGCGCACGACGCTCTCGACCGGCACGTGGCCTTCGTAGGGGCAGCCGAACGCGGTCGAGATGTAGCCGCGAATCCACATGCCATCGGTGCGCGCGGCGCCCACGACTTCGCGAAACGCGTCGAGCGATTCTTCGATCGTCATGTTGATGTTGCGTTTGGTAAACGATTCCGATGCGGCGGTAAAGACGGCGATGGAGCGGACACCGGCCGCGCGCGCGCGTTCGAACCCGCGCATGTTCGGCACGAGGCAGACGTAGGTGACGCCCGGCTGTTGCCCGATGCCGGCCATGACGGCTTCGGCGTCGGTCAGTTGCGGGATCGCGTTCGGCCGCACGAACGAGGTCGTTTCGATCAGCGGCAGGCCGCTCGCCGAGAGCAGATCGATGTAGCGAATCTTGTCCGCGGTCGAAACGACGCCGGGCTCGTTTTGCAGGCCGTCGCGCGGACCCATCTCGCAGACCTTGACGCGTTTGGGCAGGGTTGTCATCGAAAGGGCGCTCATGATGTCGCTTCGCTCGGCTGCAAGATGTGGTGAGTAGAGATATGGTCGTCGATGGCGTCGATCGCCTGCGGCCAGACCCGGTCGTCGTACAGAAATCCCTTGATGAAGAGCGTTCCGATATTCACCGCGCCGATCAGGTTGAGATGATTGGCGCGTTCGCTCGAAAGTTCGCGGCTGCGAATCCGCCCGCCGAGCGTCGCCGAATCCTTCCAGACGATGCCGTCGTTGTCGCCGCCGAAGTGCGGTACCGCACCGTAGATCGAATAGAGGCACGTTTCGGGCGGCGCGATCCAAGGTTCGGTCTCGAGCACCCAATCTTTTTGGCGGTCGTTCTCGACATAGTGCCCGCTCGTGCCGTTGAGCCAGGTCATGAACGGCGCGTTGAGATCGAGTTCGTCCATCGCTTTATCGCCGAGCCGGAAGAACGCGGTCAGCATCGGCATCATGTCGACGGTGAGACCCCAGTGCGGCGTGCCGAGTGTGATCGTGTGCGAGACTTCATGCGCGCGCTCGGGAAATCGCCGCAGAAACCCGCGGATCACGATTCCCCCAAGCGAGTAGCCGAGCGTGGTCACCGGGAACGCGGTGCCGCCGGCCTTCAGATCGGTGAGGAAGCCGGCAAATTTGTCGATACGGTCGGCGAGATCGTCCTCGTACTGCGGAAAGAGCTGGCAGGCATAGCCGTGCTCGCGCAAACCCGGCCGGCCGCGCCGTCCGTCGGAGAGCGTGAGCATATCGGCCTCGGGCTCGTTGTAGCCCGGCACGATGACGATCGTCCCTTTTTCCAACTTCGCTACTCGATCTCCACTAAAATCGCTCCGCTCGCCACCAGCGCTCCGGGCGCCACCGCTACACTCTTCACAGTTCCGCTGCGCGTGGCCTCGATGCGGTGCTCCATTTTCATCGCTTCCATCACGATCAGCAGCTCGCGCTCGGCGACGGAATCTCCGGTTTTGACGGCGACCTTGACGATCTTGCCCGGCATCGGGCTCACGATCGCGCCGCCGCGCCCCGCGCCGCTTGACGAGCCCGTGCCCATGAGGTTCGGCGGCGGCGCGGATTCGAAGAGCAGCACTTCGCCTTCGTGGAAGAGTGCGACCCCGGATGGCCCGACGGCCGCTCGCGCGTTCGGAGCGAACCGGTACGTCCCAGCGAGATCGCCCTCGAGGCGCCATTCGTTGCTCGCGCCGGTGCGAAAAGCGACCACGCGGACCGTGCGCCGCGCGCCGCGGAGCGCGACCGGAATGCCGACGCCCGCGACCCGCCATGCGCCCGGGCCGCCGAGCGCGGCGCCGATTGCCGCAAGAAACGCGTCATCCGATTCGGCGGCCGCCCCGGTTTGCAAGAACTCGGCACGTTCGGTCAGGAACGCCGTGGTCGTGACCCCTTCGCGAAAAACCGGATCGCGAGCGATCCTGAGCAGCAACGGAAGGTTCGTGCGCACGCCCTCGATCCGAAGCGCTTCAAGGCCCTGCGTAAGGCGCTCGATCGCGGCGGCGCGACCGGGGCCGTGCGCGATCAGTTTCGCGAGCATCGAATCGTAATAGATCGAGACCTCGCTGCCCACATCGACGCCGGAATCGAGTCGTAAGCCGTCAGCGTGCGGCGGATCCCAGCGCGTGATGGTCCCGCTTGCCGGAAGATACCCGTTGTACGGGTCCTCGGCGTTGATGCGCGTTTCGACCGCCCAGCCGCGCGCGCTCACGTCGCTTTGCTTCAGATGTAAACGTTCGCCGCTCGCGATTTGGAATTGCAGGCGCACCAGATCGACGCCGTGCACGAGTTCGGTGACCGGATGCTCGACCTGCAAGCGCGCGTTCATCTCGAGAAAGTAGAACGCGCCGTCCTCGTCGAGCAAGAACTCGACGGTCCCGGCGTTGACGTAGCCGACCGAGCGCGCCGCACGAATCGCGGCGTCACCCATCCGCGCCCGCAACTCCGGCGTCAGCGCGACCGACGGCGCCTCTTCGATGATCTTCTGATGGCGACGCTGAATCGAGCATTCGCGTTCGCCGAGATGGATCGTATTGCCATGCGCGTCGGCGAGGATCTGAAACTCGATGTGGCGTGGCCGCACGAGATATTTCTCAAGCAACACGCGGTCGTCGCCGAACGCGGCCAGTGCCTCGCGTTTCGCGCCTTCGAGCGCTTCGTCGAACTCGCCGAGATCGGTCACCACGCGCATGCCGCGTCCGCCGCCGCCGGCGCTCGCCTTGATCAGGACCGGCGTGCCGATGCCGCGCGCTTCGCGTTCCAAGTGTTCGGCGGATTGATCGTCGCCGTCGTAGCCGGGAACGACCGGCACGTCGTGCTCGCGCGCGCGGCGCTTGGCTTCGGTCTTGTCGCCCATCGCGGCGATCGCATCCGCCGGCGGCCCGACGAAGACGATGCCGGCGGCTTCGACGGCGCGCGCGAATGGTGCGCGCTCGGAGAGAAAACCATAACCGGGGTGGAGCGCATCGGCGCGCAGCGCTCGGGCCGCTTCGAGCAGCCGCTCGACGCTCAAGTAGGATTCGCTCGCCGGCGCAGGCCCGAGCCGCGCCGCCTCGTCCATGAAGCCAAGATGGTACGCCTGCGCATCGGCATCGGAGTAGACGCCGAGCGGAACGATGCCGGCCTCGCGCGCCGCCCGCGCGATGCGCACCGCGATCTCGCCGCGATTTGCAATCAGCAGCCGTTGGATTGGGCGCGGTTCGTTCACGAAGGCGACCAGGCCGGTTTTCGTTTTTCCAGGAACGCGTGCAAGCCGTCTTGGCCTTCGGCGCTGGTGCGTTGCGCGGCGATTGCGCGCGCCGTTAACTCGAGACTGTCTTCGTACGAATGTTCGCGAACTTCGGCGAAGAGGCGCTTGCACTCCGCGATCGCACTCGGGCTTGCGCCCAGGAGTTCGTTGACGACGCGCGCGACCGCGGCGTCGAGCCCGGCGGCCTCGACCACCTCATGCACGAGCCCGATCGCGAGCGCGCGTCGCGCATCGAAGCGCTCGCCGGTCAGCGCGAGCGCGCGCGCGTGCGATGCGCCGATCTTACTGAGCACGAACGGCGAGATCACCGCCGGCAGAATGCCGAGCTTCGTTTCGGTGAACCCGAAGAGCGTCGCATCGTCGGCGATCGCAATATCGGCGACGGCCACCAGTCCTGCGCCGCCGCCGAGCGCCGCGCCGTGAACGCGCGCGACGACGGGTTTTGGGACCCGATCGATCGCGCGAAACATCCGCGACATGTGGCGTGCGTCGTCGAGGTTGGCTTCGATCGAAAGTTCGAGTGAGGCGCGCATCCAGTTGACGTCCGCACCACCGCAGAAGGTCTTGCCATTTCCGGAAAGCACGATCGCGCGAACCTCATGATCCGCGCCGAGCGCGCCGAAGGTGACGTCGAGCTCGGCGATCAGCTCGGCGTTGAATGCATTGCGGACCTCGGGGCGGTCGAGCGCGACGTAGGCGACCGGACCTTCGCGCCGGACTGCAAGTAGAGCGTGCTCCATGGGGCGCCTTTCGCGCATGGGCCACGGCTCCCTTACGGGCGTTGGGGCTGTGCTAGTATTGGGAGATGGATGCTACCGCGGGCCCGGCGGCCATACCGGCAAGCGACGCGACGCCGCTCGTCTACCGGCACTCGGTCACGACGCGCGTGACGCATTGGCTTTTCGCCGCGGCCTTCGTCGTACTCGTGATGAGCGGCCTACAGATCTTCAACGCGTCGCCGAATCTCGATGCGTCGGACAAGAGCAACCCGGCGCGCCGGGTACTGGCGATCGACGGCGGGACCGATAGCGCGGGGCGACCTGTCGGCATGGTCCAGTTTTTCGGCCTGCATCTGACCACGACGCATCTGCTCGGCTTCACCGATGACGGGCAAGGCGGCGAGAGCGCGCGCGCCTTTCCCGGCTGGATCACGTGGCCCGGCTATCAGGACCTGGCGTCGGGCCGTCGCTGGCATTTGTTCTTCGGCTGGATGATGGTGCTCTTGGGCGCAGCGTATTTCGTGGCGGGCATTCGGCGGCACGACCTCGAGAAGATCGTGCTGCGCCCGTCCGATTTGCCGAAGTTGCTTCCGATGCAACTCTACTATTTGAAGTTGCGCAAAGAGCCGCCCGAGCACGGCAAGTACAATCCGCTTCAGAAGGTCGCGTACACGACGGTGCTCTTCGTCTTCACGCCGCTGATCGTGATCAGTGGGTTGGCGCTGGCGCCCGGCATGGACGCGATTGCAAGCCCGTTGACCGCGGTGCTAGGTGGACGGCAGTTCGCGCGGCTCTGGCACTTCCTCGCAATGATCGGGCTGATCGGGTTCGTCTTCGTTCACATGACGCTCGTCTTGAGCACCGGCGTGGTGAACAATATTCGTTCGATGTTCACCGGGCGCTACAAGCTCGGCCCGCACGAAGGGACCGGTCAATGAAACGCAGGCTCTTCGTTGCAACGAGCGCAGCAGTTGTGCTGACCGGCTGTTCCAACTTCACCAACGGGCTCAACGAGAATGCGACGGTTCGTCGCGTGTTGTCATCGGCCGAGGGGTTGAACCACGCGTTGATCGGCACGCACGGTATGGCGAAGACGTATCGCGATTCTGACGTCGACCGTCAGTTTCGCGTCAACGGCTTCGATACGCCGAGCGATTCGCATTACACGAGTTTGGTGCGCGCTGGTTTTGCCGGGTACAAACTCGTGGTCGATGGCGCCGTCGATCGGCCGCAGGTCTTCACGCTCGCCGAACTGCATGCGCTCAGTTCGTATAATGAAGTGACGCGGCACGATTGCGTCGAGGGCTGGAGCGCGATCGGCAAATGGGCCGGCGTGCCGCTCGGCAAGCTACTCGCACTCGCGCAACCCGCCCACGGCGCGCGCTACGTGATCTTTCATTGTTTCGATCGCGCGTCGGACGGCACCGCGTATTACGAAAGTTTGGATCTCGTGCAGGCCGCCCATCCGCAGACGGTACTGGCCTTGCAACTCAACGATAAACCGCTCGACCCCGATCACGGCGCACCGGTGCGCTTGCGCGTCCCGACGCAACTCGGCTACAAGAGCGCGAAGTGGGTCTATCGCCTCGAGATCGCCGCGGCGCTTCCCGGCAAAGGCGGCTATTGGGAAGACCAAGGCTACGAATGGTACGCCGGAATTTGAAGAGGTAGTTATCCGGACGCCGACGCCGTCGGTGCATGGGAACCTACCTACACAGGTTTGGAAAAAGGCATTTGCCGAGGGCGATTGAGAATGGGGTACTATCAGAATGGACATGAGCAGGGAACAGAAATTCCTCGAGGCCGAGAAATTCGGAAGAGAAACCACCGAAGAAGCGCGTCGTTGGCTCGAATCGGAATTGACCGAAGATGATCTGACCTTCTTGCGTCGTCGCCTTCGCGAGCTCCGCGCGCATGCGTCAAAGACTGAGAACGAGCGGCGGCCTCGAGCGTAGCTGGGTTGCGCACGGGAATGCCCGTTCTAGTGATCATTGCCGGCGCGAACGGCAGCGGTAAGAGCAGCTATTCTCGCTTCATCTCCAAACGTATTGGCATTCGTATTCTTGATCCGGATAAACTTGGGGAGACGGCGGAGTCGGGCTACTCAAAATTCTTTGCCGATGGTCGGAAACTGCATCACCTCGTTCAGTCATTCCTTAGTGCCGGCGAATCGTTTGGAATTGAAACGACCCTTTCAGGACGCACGATACTTGGCACGATGAGGCGGGCACGTGGGCTCGGGTACGAGATTAGACTTGTGTACATCCTCACGCAAGACGTCGAAACAAATATAGCGCGCGTTGCGCTCAGAGTCAGGCGCGGGGGACATGACGTGGCGGAGAATGATGTGCGGCGACGGTTTGTGCGCAGCCTCGCAAATCTTCCTCATGCGATGAAGCTCTCGGATTTCACATACTTGCTCGACAATAGCTCTGACGGCCCTGGACCTGAGGTCCGGCTCCAATTGCTTGCGATCTATGAAGGCTGGGAGGCGAAATTCTACAGCCCGCTCCCGTCGTGGGCTACCGCCCTAACGATTCCTGGGGCCTGAACCAGAAACAGGGTCGCGACCCCGGGGACCGAAGGCGAGCCCTCATGTCGCGTCTTATTGCTTCGCTACTCTTTATTGCGCTGTCGGTTACGCTTGTCGGACGCGGTGGAGCTCAATCGCCGCCGCAGCCGTGGACGCCCGATGCGCGCTCGAACGTCGATTCGCTGATCGGCTGGCCTTCGGGTCAGCGCGTCGTCAACGAACGCCGCTGGGAAGATCAATTCATCACGTCGCCGTCGGCCGCTCAAGCGCTCGCGATCGATACGCAGCTCTCGTCGGTACCGCATCGCGCCGGTTCGCCAGCCGATTACAAGACGGCCGTCTTCTTTCGCGATCGGCTGAAGGCCGACGGTTTCGACGCGCGCTTCGAAGAGTTCGAAGTGACGTTCACGGGCCCGGTCGATCAGCGTTTGGAACTCGTTTCGCCGACGGCGCTGCCGCTCGACTTGCTCGAGGGTCAGCCCGGCAACCATTCCGATTGGGAGAAGTTGGCTGGCCCCGCGTTCGAGGAAAACTCGGGCGATGGCGACTTCACGGGCCCGATCTTCTATCTGAATACCGGCAGCGAAGAGGATTGGAAGACTTTCGACGCATCGGGCGTTACGATGCCGCCAGGCTCGATCGTCGTCTATCACGGCGGCGGCTTCGGTCGCGATCCGCACTCCGGTCAGCGCGTCTGGGATCAACTGATGAAACACAAAGTCGCCGGCGTGATTCAATATTACGATCCGCGCGACGACGGCGTCTATCACGGCGACGTGTGGCCGAAGGGTAACTGGAAGAACCCGTACATGACCGAACGCGTCGGCGGGCCCTCGCCCGGCGTCGGTTCGATGCGACCGCCCGGCGACCCGACGCTTCCCGGCGAAGCGCCGTTGCCCGGCAAGCATCACCTGGCGTGGACGGACGCAGTCCCGGTTCCCATCGCCGAAATGGACGTGACGCAGAACGTCGCGCGTCAATTACTTGCGAGCCTGAGCGGGCCGACGGTGCCCGATGGCTGGCACGACGGCTTCGAGATGGTCGAACACGTCGGCGATGGCCACGCGACCGCGCATATGGTCGTCAAGATGGAACGCAAGGTCGTCAAGATCTGGAACGTTATCGGCACGTATCGCGGAGCGACGAAACCCGATGAGACCGTTATTGTGGGCAGCCATCGCGACGCGATGGCCTTCGGCGCGATCGATCCGGGAAGCGGGTCGACCGTTCTGTTGCAGGTTGCCGACGGCTTCAAGAAGTTGTTCGATGCCGGCTGGCGGCCCGATCGCACGATTTCGATCAACTCGTGGGACGGACACGAACTCGGGCTGTGGGGCTCGATCTCGGAAGCCTACAAAGAAGGCCCGGCGTTGCGCGCGCATACCGTGCAGTACATCAACACCGATCAGTTGACCAACGGTCCGCCGTTTCGCGCGTCGATGAGCCCCGAACTCTGGGCGTTCGGACGCGAGATCGCCGCATACGTCAAGGGCATTGACGGTCGGCCGCTACTCGCCGGCGACAACGCGCGACGGCAGATGTTCGGAGCACCGGGCGGCGGCTCGGATCACGTCACGTTCATCTACTGGCTCGGCGTGCCGGGCTCGTCGGTCGGTTACTACGGACACTTCGGCGCACATCACTCGGCCGAAGATAACATCGATGGGTTACGCACGTACGACCCGGGTTTGTTGCAAGCCATCTCGATGGCGCAATACACGGGCGTTCAGGCGATGCGCGCGGCCGGGGCGGAGCACATGACGCTGCGTCTGACCGATGTGGCGATGCAGTTGCTCAACGACGTCGAGACGGCCAAGAAGGCGCCGCAGTACGCGGGCATCGACTTCGCTCCGTTGCAGACGCGCCTGCTCGCCTATCGCACGGCGGCGCTCGCGTTCGATGCGAATCTGCTCGCCGCCGAGCGCACGGGTAACGTCGCGGTGCTCGACAACCTCTCCGCCAAGGCGATGCGCGCGCGCGACGTGTTCTGGATGCCCGACGGTCTTTCGTACAACAAATACTGGCACACGATCGACCGTTACCAGGCGACGTTCCCCGAAGTGAACTTCGCCTCGTACGAGACGCAAGATCGCGACGCCAAGGTCAAGACGGCGCTCGGTCGCTTGACCGACGCCGTCGACCGGGCGATCGAAGATATCCGCTAGCCAGAGTCCGCGGCCGGCCTGCGCCGGGTCGGTCGCCAAGGCTAGCGAGCAGGTGGACGCCTCGCCGCAGGAAAGGTCTGCCTTTTAGGAGGGCCTCCCCTTGAAAGCACTATCTATCCTGGCACTTGGGGTGACAGTCGCCTGCATGACAGGAGTGACTGCGAACGCTCAAGGTACGCCGCCGCAATCTGACTTCGGTACTCCGCCGTCGGGCACGATACCGATCTTTTTCAACGATCAACACGTCTACTCCAAACCCGATCGCCTGAAGGCGAATCGCGTGCTCGCGGCGATCGTACGCCACGACACGATCATGATTCCGTTGCGCTCGATGTTCGAGCAGATGGGCGCGACCGTTTCGTGGGATCAGGCGTCGCAGACCGTCGATGTAAGCAAGCCCGGCGCCGACGTCAAAGTGACCGTCGGTAAACCGGAAGTCATCATCAATGGCGAGAGTCGTCCGCTCGACGTTCCGCCCGAAATGTACCAGGGCGTCGTTCTCATTCCGGTGCGCGTCGTCTCCGAGAGCATGGGCGCGTACGTCCAGTGGGTTCAGGACCGAGGCATCGTCGTCGTGCGTTATATTCAGCCGCCGGTCGCCACGCCGCCGCCTCCGCCGCCGACTGCGCCGCCGCCGACCCCGAAACCGTACTTCCCGACACCGGGACCTCTGCAGCCGTCACCCTCGCCTTCGCCGCCGCCGCCCGCTGCGCGGAATCCGTACGAGCACTTCATCGTCGGCGACTACATCTTCTCACCGAAGGTGTACAACGAGTTCAGTCCTGGTAATTCCGGCAAGGGTGGTAGTTACGCCGCACGCGGTGCGGTCGAATTCCCGCTATTTGGTCTTCCCTGGATGCTCGAGGGCGATTACCGCTCATACTCATATCCGCACGATAGCGGGATCAATCCGGCGTTCTTCGGGGCCGGCGTGAACCCGTGCGCCGGTGCAGGCGGCGGACCCGCACACGGCGATCAGGGGTGCGTGACCGTCATCGGCGCCTATGGGCAGACGGCCGTACCTAGCTTCAGTGCGCGCGACACCGATTTCGATGGACGCCTCGGCTTAAAGATCGCCGAACCGCGCATCTACATCGGCGTCGGCTATCTGCATCGCGAAGAAAACTACGGCTACCCGATTCAAACCGGTATCGGCTTCGGCGCCGAAAAGTTACCGGATCTCCAGAACCCGATCTCGGTCTATGGAAGCGTGTGGTATTACCCGAGCATCTCCGGCGACTTTAGGTTCCCGGTCGGTGCGCCGCCGACGCTCGTCGGTACGACCGACAAGTTCCAGCAGAGTTTCCTCAAGTACCAAGTCGGAGGAACGCTCAGCCTCGGAAATTCCGGCTTGTTCCTCGACGCCGGATTCCTGGGCGATACCATCAGAGGCAAGACCCTCTCGCCGGGGGATGCATCGCATGCCGGTGGCTACGTGGGCCTTGGAATAAAGTTCTGAGGACAACGTAGACAACGTCACTCGTTCGTGAGTGCAAAGCGGCCGGTGGATCGATCTCCGCCGGCGCTTTGTTTTCTGTGTGATTGCGAAAGGGGTCTAGTCCCCGGTGACGCCTCGTTTGATGAGCGGCGTCACGAGTGGTGCCGGGTTGACGAAGAGATTGCGGTCGGGCGCCGCCCTCGGCGCTTCGATCGGCTTACGCAGCGATAACGATACGCCCGCGATCACGAGCAGCGCGCCCGCGATATCGCGCGGACCGAATACTTCACTACCGAGGAGCGCACCGACGGCGACAGCGATGACCGGGATCATCAGCGCCGTCAGCCCCATCACGCTCGACGTGATCCGTTGCAGCAGCCAGTGATTCAGGTAGAAGGCGAGCGCGCTACCGCACAACGCCAGATAGGCGAGCGTCGCGAGCGACGCGGGCTGCAGCGCGCGATGCAGATCGACGTGTTCGAAGGTCAGGCCGAAGAGCGTGAGGCAGATGCCTGCCAACAGCATCGCGGGCGGCAGCGTGGCCAGCGGCTCGGCGACCGAGAAGCGCTTTAGATAGACGTTCGAATAGCCGGACGACGCCGATGCGACGAGTGCGGCGAGCACGTAAATGACGCCGGCACGAGCGTCGCCCGCCAGCGAAATCACGGCTACGCCGCCCAACGCGAGCAAGGCTCCGATTATGGTTGCACGCGTCGCGCGTTCCCCGACCATCACGTGCGCGAATCCGAAGATGAAGAACGGCATCGTTCCGAACAGNNTGCTTGCGCAGATCGACGCGCAGCGCGAGTGCGAACGCGTAAAGGATGATGCCCGCTAGAATGAAGCGGAAGCCGGCGCCGGCGATCGGCGGAATCGAGGTCAGCGAGAGCTTGATGCCGAGCCAGGTGGTGCCCCAAATAAGCACCGTCGCCGCGTAAGCGGCGACGACGGCAAAGGGTGACGCGACAAAACGCGCCCACAACGATCGAAGCGCGGGGAACATATCGTTCTCCATAACGCGCGAAACGTGCGGAGGGTTGCTAAGCGCCGAACAGATAACTGACCGGCGTGACGCGCCCGCCGAAGAACGCGGTGACGCCGATATCGTAGACGTCCGCAAGTTGCTGCAGTTCGCCCTCGGTGAGCGCGATGGCGCCGTCCTCGGCTTCGGCCAAGCGCTCGGGCTCGAGGTGGGCGAGTTGCGCCACGNNGCTCGATATCGAGCCCGCGTGTAGTCCGCAGCGAGATCATCTGTTCGCCGACCGCGCTTAGGATCGCCGCGCGGTCGTCCGAATGCACGTGAGGTCTAGAGGAGCTGGCGTTTACGCGCTTCGGTGATCAGCTCGGGCTGCGATTGCACGCGGAAAGCCTGGTAGATCCAGTGGATGTGATTGCGGACCGTATTGGGGCTGCAATCCAGGCGATCGGCGATGCGCTTCGCGGTCAAGCCTTCACAGAGCGCGCTGAAGACTTCGCGTTGACGNNAGTTCATGCCACGATGCATCGTGCGTGACTTGGTATAAGTGCAAGGCCGCCTGGGCGGCACGCCACTTGTAGCCCATCTCGTCGAAAGTGAAATAGGCCGCCTCGAGGAAATGTTTGGCCTTGCGCGCATCGGCGAGTGCTTGATGGATAACGCCCGAGCTGAACGCATGCAGGGCATCAAGCCGCTGATCTCCGCGGAGAACGATGCGTCCACTAAACGACTCATGAACTTGTCCGAACTGTAACATCAGTGCGGAAGCTTCGCGCACATCCACGCTTGCGAACAACTCCGCTAGGTAAAGGAGGGCAATTCGCTCTTCGTCGCCCGTCTCTCCCCAGGCAACTTTTTTCGAAAGTTCGAGCGCTTCGTAAAGGTCGGCGCTCGACGAAGCCAATTCTCCGGCGTAACGCTTCATGCGCGCGCGATCGACCAGCGCCATTACGCTCCAAGCCGTCGATGGTGACATCGAGCTTGCGCGGTGCAAAAGACGTAGCGATTCGAAGTAGCGTCCCGGACCTTCTAGTGCGATCGCCCAACCAAGCGCGCGTGAACTGAGGAACTGGTCGACGGCGAGATCGTCGGTCCAGGCGATTTTGGCATTGAGATCGAGCGAAGCCCGGAGCAATCCGGGGAACCAGAGATCCCGCGAAAGCGTGCAGAGCGCGCGAGTCGCCGCGGCCAGCATTCCGACGTCGATAGTGTCCGCGGTTTGCAGCGTCTCGGCGCCTTCCAGCATGAGCTGGGCGTGCGTCCGGTAGTCGCCGCGCTTGGCTGCGATCCACGATTCGGTGATCAGGTTGCGGCCGCGCGCGAAAGGGGAAACATCTACACGAGCACGCGCTGAGGCTGCATCGGCTGCGTCAAGGTCGCCGTGCATCCACGCGACCAGCGCCGCGTTGTTGGCGATCTCAGAGCGGAGCGGTATTGGCGCGAGTTCGACTTCGGACGAATCTAGTTGAGCGACGTAGAGATTCGCGTTGGCAAAATCGTTCATCGTCGCGTGCGCGAAGGCTAACCGCATCTCGGCGTCGAGACGAACGGCCGGATCGGCGAACTCGGGCAGCTCCGCGACAAGAACCGCCACCGCGTCGGCGGGACGGTTCAGGCGTATGAAAGCGCGTGCTTGCAGGACGAGCGCTTCGCTGCGATCCGGGGTGCCGGCCGCGGCGAGTTCCCGGCACACGTCGATGCACGCTGAGTAGCGAGCATCGAGGTAGTCGCCGTAAGCCGAAGCTAGCCGAGGGGTAAGCGCCGTTTGGGCGGCGGTACTTAGATTCTTCAACCCTCGGTGCTTGGCCCCAAGCAAGCAAGGTCCTCCTAGCAGAGGACCATTCGAAANNCCGCCGCCGCCGATGTCGGACGGGTGGCGGGACTGGGCCTGGCTCGGGTTCTGGGGTACGAAGCTGGCCGATCCGGTAGGCCCGCCGGTACAGGCGGTCAGTGCGGCGGTCAGGGCTACGAGCCCGATACGGGCCACGATGCGCTTCATGTAGGGTAGTCCTCCGTGACTATAGGGGTAGTTAGTCGCGACTATTGACGAGCCGCTGCCGTATTCGGCACGCGCTCCCTCCATCCGTGGATGGGAGCGTTGCCTATCATTTCATGTCGGGAGCTCTTTGGTCCAGACTTAGCGGTGCAGCAGTGAGCGCGCTCACATGCGCTAGATCACATCCGGAAAACGCCGAAGCGGGTCTCCTTGGGCGGGGCGTAGCGGGCGCATTCGAGGCCGAGCGCGATCACGCGGCGGGTGTCCAGCGGATCGATCACGCCGTCGTCCCAGAGGCGGGCCGATGAATAGTAGGGGCTGCCCTCGCGCTCGTACTTCTCGAGGATCGGCGCCTTTAGGGCGGCCTGCTCTTCGGGCGAGAGGCTGCGGCCCTTGGCGCGTTCGGCCTCGATTCGGACCGTGAGCAGGGTCGAGGCGGCCTGCTCGCCGCCCATGACGGAGATTCGCGCGTTCGGCCACAT
>PLDY01000173.1 GCA_003136895.1 Candidatus Erabacter solicola
TGCAGTTCGAGCTGGCGCAACTCGACGCGCCGGATCTTTCCCGAACGCGTCTTCGGAAGCTCCGCGACGAACTCGATCTCGCGCGGATACTTGTACGGTGCGGTGACCGCCTTGCAATGCGTCTGCAACTCGGCGATCAATGCGTCGCCGGGCTCGTAGCCCGGACGCAAGACCACAAACGCTTTGACGATATTGCCTCGATCGGCATCGGGGCTTCCGACGACGGCCGACTCGAGCACCGCCGGGTGTTCGAGCAACGCGCTCTCCACTTCGAACGGTCCGATGCGATACGCACCGGACGAGATGACGTCGTCGGAGCGGCCCACAAACCAAAAATACCCTTCGTCGTCGAGTTGCGCACGATCGCCGGTCAGATACCACTCGCCGCGCCGTGACGCTCGCGTCTCTTCTTCGTTGCGGTAATAACCGCGAAAGAGCGTCGGCGGGTCGCCGAGCACACCGACATCGCCGACCTCGCCCGTCCCACACCGCTTGCCCTCGGCATCGACGACGCCGACTTCATGTCCGGGCGTCGGCTTGCCCATCGAGCCGGGCTTCACGTTCATTCCCGGAAGATTGGCGACGAGCAGCGAGTTCTCGGTTTGGCCGTACCCATCGAGGATAGTCAGGCCGAACGCTTCTTTCCAGCGCGTCAATACTTCGGGGTTGAGCGGCTCGCCGGCCGAGACGCAATGCCGCAGGTTCGGTAACCTCCAGCGCTCGCCGAGTTTGTCGAGCTTCGCTTCGATGCGATATTCGGTTGGCGCCTGACACAGTACCGTGACCTCGAGATCGCGGATCATATCCATGCGCTGCGCCGCTTCGAAGACGCCTTCGTGCAAGACGATCGCGGCGCCGCACGACCACGGACCGAGCAAAACGTTCCAGAGCGATTTCGCCCAGCCGGTGCCGGCGGTGCACCATACGAGGTCCGAGGATTTCGCATCGAGCCAATACTGCGCTTGCATGCGCTTGGCAAACGTGTAGGCGTGCGCGTGCACGACGCCCTTGGGATCCTTCGTCGTGCCGCTCGTATAGACGATGTACGCGGTCTCGTCGCTGCGCGTCGGATTGCCGGCGAACTCATTCTGCGCGGCGGCCTGCGAATCGAGCGAGGTCCACGTTTCGGCCGAGCCTCCGATCAAGATGAAGCGGTGCACGCCGGGGGCCTGCTCGCGCATCAGATCGACTTCGGCGCGATTCGATTCGTGCGCGACGATCGTCGTTGCCTCCGAATGATTCGCACGAAACGCGAGGTCTTTGGCGCGCAGTTGCTCGGAGCACGGAACGACGACGGCGCCCAGACGATTCAGCGCGAGCATCGCGTAGAGCCATTCAGGGATCTTGGGCAGCACCACGACGACGCGCTCGCCTTGCGCGACGCCAAGTTCGTTCAGAGCCGCAGCCCAGCGTCGCGAACGTTCGGCAATCGCAGCGAAGCCGACGTCGTGCCGGCCGCCGGCCGCGTCGATGAAGAGCAGCCCGCGGCGCGACTCGCGGCCCAGTTCATCGACGACGTCGCGCGCGAAATTGAAATCGGGCGGAACGTTCCAGGCGAAGGGCACGACTTGCATAGTCCCGACCGTTTTCGCGGGGGTTCGTTCGCGGGCCCGCCGCTCCGTCTCGGCGAAAGCGGCCCCATGAAACGTCCCAGGCCGCTGTTCGAGCTGCTCGATCTCAAGCCGCTGGTGCGAGGCGCGCGCATCCGCCTCGGCAGTGACATCCGTTTCTCGGGCGTACCGGCGATTCTCATCGGCGTCGCCTGCATCGTCGCGGCGGCCGGAGCCGCGGGCGTGCTCCGCGTCGCCATCCCGCTCTTGCCCGATACGATCCGGGAAGGGCGCGAACTCTTAAAGACGATTCGCGCCGGCCGGCGCGAACTGAATCCATAGGCGCGCGACGGCGGTTTACTGAAAAGGATGATAACCGACGAAACGATGATCGCCTTGATCCGGCGCAAAGTCCCCGACGCAAAGGTCGAGGTGGTCGACCTGACCGGCACGATGGACCACTTTAACGTCCTGGTCCGCTCGAAGACCTTTGCGGGCATTCCCTTAATGGATCGCCACCGGCTGGTCGAGAGCGCCATCGCCGAGGCGCGTTCCGACGGCCGCATCCACGCCATGTCCATCCGCACCGAAGTCCTGGAGTAATCAGATGTCCGACACCGACGCACTTCGCCAGCAAGTCGAAAAAGAGATCGCCGAGCACAAGGTGCTCGTCTACGGCAAAGGCACCAAAGCCCAGCCGCGCTGCGGCTTCACGCTCGAGACGATCGAGTTTTTCAATCGTTTCGGCTATCCGTTCGAAGTCGTCGACGTGCTCGAAGACATGCCGAAACGCGAAGTCTTAGCGCACATGACCGATTGGCCGACGTTGCCCAAAGTCTTCATCAACGGCAAGTTCTACGGCGATACCGACATCCTCGCCCCGATGGAAGCGAACGGCGAGCTGAAAGCAATCCTGAGCGAAGCCTTTGCCGGCGAGCCGGAACCCGCCGCGGTCATCAAGCTGCACTAACGTTGCTCGCACTCTACGAACCCGGAGACGAGGCGGCATGGCTCGCCTCGTTTCGCTTTGAGGTCGCGCTGCGTCCACGCTATTGCGAAGTCGACGCACTCGGCCACGTCAGCAACACGGTCTATCCCGCATATCTGGAAGTGGGCCGGCTGCAATACTTCATCAGCGCGGGCGATCCCGAGAGCGGGCCGTTTGCGTTCGCGCACGTGACCGCCGAGTTGCAGCTGCGCTATCTGGCGGCGTGCTTCTACGACGAGCCGCTCAGAGTCGTCTCCAAGCTGGCGAGCCTCGGCCGCTCGAGCGCCACGCTGGATCAGGGCCTGATTGGGGCGGGCGGTTCGGTGCGGGCGATCTCACGCGTTGCGATCGTCCGCTCGGACGGCCGGACGACCGGGCCCTGGAGCGCCGCCCAGCGCACCGCGCTCGAGGCGTTCGAAGGGCGCTCGCTACCGATCTAGGCTGGGCCGGCGTGCCGGCCCAGCGGGGGAGGGGCGCCATCGGGATCCGCGTAGGCGCCGGCCGGCGAGGCCAGCAGGGCGGCTAGCTCCGCGCCTTCCAGCATCTGGGCCACGTCGCGGTGGGCTTCCACGATGCAAAAAAACCCGAACGGCACGTCGCCGCGGTTCACGAACTGATGCGGCTCTAGGGGAGCCACGTAGACGACGTCGTGCTGCCGGACCTCGCGAACCTCGTGGCCGACGATCGCCCGTCCGACGCCCTGCCCCACGATGACGTAGTGTTCGTGCTCGTGTTTTTCCAGCCGCGTTACCGCTCCCGGCGGCACTTCAAAGTAGCGCAATTCGAACCCCGGCCCAGGTTCTGAGGAACTTAGTTTCCTGCCCCCCACAATGGTGTGACGGACAACCTTCGTCGGCGGACCGGGCACATAGCCCTCGCGCACTATTCCGTCCCAACCCTGGGAAGTTTTTCGCACGAACGATCTTTGCATAGATTTCATTTTACATCGCAGGTTCCACAATAGCACAGCCTTAAGGTTGACTCGGTAACTTGTCCTGGTACCAGGCTGCCGGTTTCTCGCGGGTCATTGATATATCGAGCGAGTAGCGGCGTTCCCGGACATAGTCGTTCCCTCAATCCTCTCCAGACGTAAGGAGATCACGTGCAACTATTGCTCAGAGCAGTGGCCATGACTCTCGCCGTTACGCTTGCTGTTGGTCCCATTAGTGTGGCAACGGCTTCGGCGGCGGACCGAATCATCGCCCAGGCTAATCAGACGGGAACCGTCCACGGGGCGGTCACCGAAAATACCGGCGCCCCGATTCCGGGCGCGACCGTAACTGCAACCGGACCCGTTGTGAAATCGACGGTAACCGGCGGCGACGGTACCTACTCGCTATCGCTCCCGCCCGGCGTTTACAACTTGAACGCAACGAAGACCGGCTACGAAAGCGCGACGCAGACCGACTACGTCATCCTCGCCGGCGCATCGGGACTGTTGAACGTCTCGCTCGTTGCCATCACGCTGACATCGCTCCGCGAGATCGGGCGCATCAGCGTTTCGCGCGGACGCAGCACCTTCAACTCCTCGCCGGCTTCGGTGGCGATCATCTCGAACCAAGCGTTCGCGGATCAAGGCCAACTCCAAGTTGCGCGCATCCTCGATCAAACGCCCGGTATCGTGATCGAGCATCCCGGAACGAGTTCGAACAACGCGGTGCCGGGCGCGATCACGTTCCCCGCGATTCGCGGTGGACTCGGCTTCGAGACCGCATCGCTGCTCGACGGCCATCCGCTCGCCGTGCAAACGTTCGGCGACTACGTCACGACCTTCTTGAACTCCGACGTCATGCAAGGCGTCGAGTTGATCAAGGGACCCGGCGCGGCCGCACCTGAGATCAACTACGCGGTCAACGGAACCGTCAACTTCCGGACGCTCGATCCGACCTCGAAGCCCAGCGGCTCGGTAAAAGTCGGCATGGACTCGTACGGCGGACAGTTCTCGAACTTCAAGTACTCGAATACGTTCGGCAACAAGTTCGGCTTCGTACTCGATTATGCGATCAACGGTTCGCCGGGACCACTTCAAAATACGCGGCAGAACGTTCCCGTCGGAAGTTGGTTCCTCAATTGTCCGACGATCGCGGCGACCGGACCGGCTCCGACGTGCCAAGCGGTAAGCGGCTTCCAAACGAACGCTTTCTCGGGCGCGCCGACCAGCATTCAGAATAATCCGTTCCAAGCGGCGACGGCGGTCGCATGCTGCGTTCAGTTCAGCTCGACCTACAACAACAAGACCGAGCTCGTGAAGCTGCGTTACAACATCTCGCCGGCGACGGTTGCGACCGTCAGCTACCTGGGAAGCCAAACGTGGGCCGATCAGAACGGCAACACCTCGATCCAATTCAACAACGTGTTCTGCCCAGGTAACGCCGCTCCGGTGACTCAGGCCTCGTGCACGACATCGAACGGATACACGGGCCCGATTACGCCAGGGAACATGGTCACCACGGCTCAGTCGGTCTTCTTCCCGCCTGAGTTCGAAATCAACAACGAACCGATCTTCCAAGCGGAACTTCGCAGCTCGATCGGCCGCGATACGATCCTCGGACGCTACTACACCGCGTCGATCAATCGTACGCTGCAGGACAGCTTCTCGAATCCGCTGTCACCGTTCTCGCTCACGATGACGATCAACGGCGTACTGAAGCTGTGCCCGCCGAGTGCGGTCGCGACCACGTGCGCCGCAGGTTCCGCGGTGAACACGGTCTTCAACAACGTCCCGGTAGCTGTTACGCAAACCGGCGACTACTTCGAACAGACCGAAGAGGACAAACTGCACGGCGCCTCATTCGAGTACGACCACTACATGGGCGACTCGGGCAACGTCCTCTCGTTCTCGTACGACCAAGTGAACGCCAACACGGACTCCTACTCGGTGAGCGGCGCATCGCCGACCACATGTGCCGCCGGCTCCTGCGCGGCGAACACCACCCCGATCTTCCCGTCGATCAGCATCTGGGGCGGCTCGTCGATCAAGTACACGACCGCGCTCGTGCGCGGAATCTTCCAGCTCGGACCCAAGCTCAACGTGACGCTGTCGAATTACTTCGATGGCTACTCGCAGACGTTTACCTCGAACGGCGGCGCTAACACGACCACCTTCCCGTTCGCGGCGACGACGTTCCAGACGATCACCTACGGCCGCTACGACGGACGTCTCGGGATCGCGTATCGTCCGAACGGCAACATGTCGTGGCGCTTCTCGGCTGGGTCGGCGGTGGCGCCCCCGTACTTGAACCTGCTCGATTCCGGCGCCTCGGCGGCGATTCCGAAGCTGGACACGACGGCGAGCGGCTGTAACAGCCTCTGCGCGAAGAACACCGAGAAGACCGGCACGCTGCGGCCCGAAACCTCGTTCGGGTACGACGTTGGCGCCGATATGCGGCTCAGCAAGGACGGTCTGACGGTACTCTCGTTCGACGGCTACCTGAACAACCTGCAGAATCAATTCATCACGACCACGACGTTCCAGAACGGTACCGTCACGGTCTGCAACGGTAATAATGCAGCCGGTATCGCCTTTGGGCCCGCGCCGTGCGCGACCGGTGTGACGCCGGTCGGTCCGGTTCCGCTCTTCACGTCGGGCAGTCTCAATCTCGCCAACTCCCGCTACATGGGCGTCGAGATGAAGATCACGCGCGACCCGCTCATCGGATTCGGCGGAACGTTCCAAATGGCACTCATCCGCGCGTATCCGTACAACCTCAGCCCGTGCCTCTATAGCACGACCGTGGTTGCCGGCGTGCAGAACTGTAACGGCGTGCAGAACACCAACCTCGGCATCATTTCCGGAGCGAATTTCTTCGCGAGTGGTCCGAGCGGCAGCGGCACGTTCAACGTTATCAGCAACCACGGCATCCCCTACTCGCAGGGCTACTCCGACATTCACTTCCGTACGCCGCGCGGCGGCTACGTGAGCTTCGGCGCCCAGTATTACGGACCGAACAACTCGTTGAACCTCCCCGCCTTCGCTACCGCAAACGCTAGCGCGCGCTTCCCGATCTACGATGGCTCGTGGTTCGGACAAGTCTCGGCGGACAACCTGTTCAACGCGTACCCGAGTTCCTTCGGCAGCCAGTTCGCCGGCGTCGCCATTCCTTTGATCAATGGGAAGTTTGGCTTAACGAACGCGAACACGCTGGGACCGACGGTGCTTCGTTTCACCCTGACCAAAAAGTTCGGGAACTAGTCCCGATCTCGTAAGCCTGAAAAGCCCGCCGGATCCGTCCGGCGGGCTTTTCGTTTCCCCGGCGCGTAAGGGATGCGCACGATGCCGAACTATTGGCTATTCAAGACCGAACCGGAGACGTTCGGATGGGAGCGGCTCAAGCGCGAAGGGCGCACCGAGTGGAGCGGCGTGCGAAACTACCAGGCGCGCAACCACATGCTGTCCATGAAGCTGGGCGACCTCGGGTTCTTCTATCATTCGAGCATCCCCGAGCCCGGCATCGCGGGGATCGTGCGCGTCGTGCGCGAGGCTTATCCCGATTTCACCGCGCGCGTGCGCGGCGGAGATTACTACGACCCTAGAGCGACCGACGCCAACCCGATCTGGCAGATGGTCGACGTCGCCTACGAGGCCGAGATACCACGCTATGTCTCGCTCGCCGAGCTACGGGGAAACGTCGCGCTGGCGGCGACGATGCTGCTGCTCAAGCGCGGTTCGCGCCTCTCGGTGCAGCCGGTACACGTTCGCGAATGGAAGATCATCCTCGACCTGGCCGGCCGGCCGTAGACGCGGGGAACCCGGCAGAGGGAGCCCGAGGCGCGGTCGCGTAAGAGCCC
>PLDY01000035.1 GCA_003136895.1 Candidatus Erabacter solicola
GATGTACGGCCAGATGACCGCGGGCTCGTGGATCTACATCGGCTCGCAGGGCATCGTGCAGGGCACCTACGAGACGTTCGCCGAGATGGGCAAGCAGCATTACGGCGGCGATCTGCGCGGCAAGTGGATGCTGACCGCGGGTCTCGGCGGCATGGGCGGCGCGCAGCCGCTGGCGGCCACGCTGGCCGGCGCTTCGATCCTCTGCATCGAATGCGACCCGGCGCGCATCGAACGCCGCCTGGCGACGCGCTATCTCGACCGTCGCGCCGATTCGCTCGACGACGCGCTCGCGCTGATTCGCGAAGCCTGCGCGCGGCGCGAGCCGCTCTCCGTCGGACTGCTCGGCAACGCGGCTGAGATTCTTCCCGAACTCTTGCGGCGCGGCATCAAGCCCGACATCTTGACGGATCAGACGAGCGCGCACGATCCGCTCACCGGCTATCTTCCGGCGGGTTGGACGCTCGAACGCGCGGCGGAGATGCGCGAAAGCAACCCCGCCGCGGTCATCCAAGCGGCGCGCCAGTCGATCGCCGGCCACGTGCGCGCGATGCTCGAATTTCATCGGCAAGGCGTGCCGACCGTCGACTACGGCAACAACATCCGGCAAGTCGCGTTAGAGGAAGGCGTCGCCGATGCGTTCGCCTTCCCGGGTTTCGTGCCGGCGTACATCCGGCCGCTCTTCTGCCGCGGCATCGGACCGTTTCGCTGGGTCGCGCTCTCGGGCGATCCGGACGATATCTTCGCGACCGATGCGAAGGTCAAAGCATTGATCCCGAACGACGCGCACCTTCACCGCTGGCTCGACTTGGCGTGCGACCGGATCGCCTTTCAAGGTTTGCCGGCGCGCATCTGCTGGCTCGGTCTCGGCGACCGCGCGCGCATCGGACTCGCCTTCAACGAGATGGTCGCTCGCGGCGAGCTCAAGGCTCCGATCGTCATCGGACGCGACCATCTCGATTCGGGTTCGGTTGCGAGCCCGAATCGCGAGACCGAAGCGATGCGCGATGGCTCCGACGCGGTTGCCGATTGGCCACTGCTCAATGCGCTGCTCAACTGCGCGAGCGGCGCGACCTGGGTCAGCATTCACCACGGCGGCGGCGTCGGCATCGGCTATTCGCAACACGCCGGGATGGTTGTGGTCTGCGATGGGAGCGAAGATGCCGCACGCCGCATCGAGCGCGTACTGAGCAACGATCCCGCGAGCGGCGTCATGCGCCATGCCGACGCCGGCTACGAACTCGCGATCGAGTGCGCGCACGAGCACCACCTCGATCTGCCGATGGTGCCCTAACGATGCTTTTTCCGACGACGATTGCCGGCAGTCTACCGAAACCGCACTGGCTCGCCGAGCCGCAGCGCCTCTGGCCGGATTGGCGGCTGGGCGGCGAGGAACTGCGGGACGCGCAACACGACGCGGTGCGCATCGCACTCTTCGAGCAGCAGCGCGCCGGCATCGACCTGGTCACCGACGGCGAACAGTCGCGCCGTCACTTCGTGCACGGCTTCGCCGGCGCGCTGGCCGGCGTCGATAGCGATCGACTCGTGCGGCGTGGCATTCGCGGCGACCGGTACGAGGCCGATTGTCCGACGATCGTTGCCGAAGTTCGGCGCTCGGCGCCGGTGCACGTCCAGGAGATGCGCTTCGCGCGCGATGCCACGACACGGCGGTTGAAGATCACGATCCCGGGCCCGATGACGATCGTCGATACGCTCAACGACGCGCATTATGGCAGCCGTAAGAAAGCGGCGTTCGCATTCGCGCGGGCGATTCGTGAAGAGATCGAGGAACTCGCAGCGGCCGGCATCGACGCGGTGCAGATCGACGAACCCGCCTTCAACGTGTACTTCGACGAGGTCGAGGAATGGGGCATCGCCGCGCTCGACGCCTGCCTCGAGGGCGTGCGCTGCGAGACCGCCGTCCACGTCTGCTACGGTTACGGCGTTCCGGCCAACCTGGCGTGGAAAGCGACGCTCGGCGGGGAGTGGGACCAGTACGCGCACCTCTTTCCGTTTCTGGCGCAGAGTAAGGCCGGCACGGTCTCGATGGAACTCGCCGGCTCGTGCGTACCGCCCGAAGTCCTCGGCATGCTCGGCGACAAACGCGTCGCCGTCGGCGTCATCGACGTTGCGAGCGATGCGATCGAGACTGCCGAGGAGGTCGCCGCAACGATTGCGCTCGCCCGCCGCTACCTTGCCGACGAGCGCGTCATGTGCTCGACCAACTGCGGTATGGCGCCAATGGATCGCTCGATCGCGTATGCGAAACTGCGCGCTCTCGGGGCCGGCGCGGCACTAACACGCCACTAGTTGACAACTAACGAAACAGGAATTGACTTCGGAGTTCCGAAATTCTCGCAACGCCCCGGCTACGACAACGTATGGTCGCCGGAGTTTTCCGCTGACATGGGAGCCGTATCCATGCGTCGATCCGTCGTTCTCTCCGCCGTCTTGAGCGTCGCCGCACTTAGTGCGTGCAGCGGGGGCGGCTCGGCCCTGAATTTCGGCAACGGCAGTGCGACGCCAACGGCCGTGATCCTGACCGTGCAGGGCGCGTCGAACATCGCGCGCGTCCTGCCCGGCGCGGGCCTCGCGATCAGCGCGGTCGGCGTCAATGGATCGTCGAGCGGCGCCCTCTTGAGCAACCGGTTCCTCTGGAACGCACGGCTGACGACGGGCCAGCAGTACGTCACAAACGCTCTCGGCCAGATGAAGCCGTGCGCCTCGGTGATGGTCACGACCGCCGGTGTCACGACGCCGTTGACGACGGATTTTTCGATCTATATCGCGATCGACCCGACCAACGAGTCGAACGTCATCCTGTTCCCGCCGACCATCCTTCCGCCACCGGCCGGCTCCACGCTCACGACCAACTATCCGTACTGCGTCCTCGTCACCGCGGCGGCGATAACGTCTCCGCTGACGGCGACGACACCCGTGACGGGCGCCTCGGGCTCGATTCTCGTTGAGATCGCCGACCCGCAGAATCCGCTCCAGTGACCACTTCTCGGAGGAAATGATGGCGCGTCTCGTCACCCTCGTCCTCGCGGCGACCTTCTGCCTCGGCTCCCTCGCAGCATTTGGCCAGGGCGCTTCCGCGACGCCGCTCTCGGAAAGATCCGATGCTTGGGCCTCGGCCGCGATCGAGACGCTGGCGGCCGACGGCCTCATCAGCGGGTATCCGGATGAGTCGTACCGCAGCGATCGCCCCTTGACCCGGCCGGAGATGGCGGCCCTGGTCGCGCGCGCCGTCGCGAAGCTGCGGGCCCACGGCGCCGGCACCACCTCAAAGGCCGACCTCGACACGCTGCAACGCTTGATGCGCTCGCTCAAAGACGAGTTGATCCTGCTCGGCGTTCGGACGACCAGCCTCGACCAGATCGTGCATCCCGCCAAACCGGCCCCGTTCTCGCCATCCCTCCAGGTGCACGGCACGACCGCCGCCGAGGGGTCCGCGATCCAGCTGAGCGGGGTCCCGAAAACGATCGGCGGAGGTTCGATCGATCCGTTTGTGAACGCGTTTCTCTCGAGCCCGGCCGACAATAGCCCCTTCGAACATGCGCCTGGGCCGGGAAACCTCGTCCGGCTCGAGGCCAAAATCACGCCGACCTATACGATGAGCGAGACCTCGTCGGTCTCGGTTCCGATTCGCGTGATCGAGTACAACGGGCCGTTCACCGCGCAGGACCGTTACTACGTTCAGCCCGCGGTAGTGCTCAATCTCGGCAAGGCCGGCGGCTTGAGCAGCGTCTACGTCCGCGCCGGACAGCTCGACAATCTGGAGTCGTCGCGTCTCGGGCTGACGTACCGCGCCCCCGACGAGACCCAGCAGGGGCCGGGCTTTGGGAACCCGGTCCAGCCCTACGAGAACGGCGTCGCGGTCGGGGGAGTCTTCAACGGCCTGACCCGGTTCCAGGTCTCGTGGTCGCGCATCGACCAGTCCCTCATCGACTCCCTACCGGGCTTCGGCGACCTGGTCGCAAGCAACAACTACTTCCTGGTAGCTAGCCCTCCGGGGAACAGCGCGATCCAGCCGGGTACGGCGGGCGCCGCCGGCGGCGCCCCGCGCACCGACACGTTCGTTGCCACGGCCGGGCCTCTCGGATCGGTCTCATTGAGCATCAAGGCCGCCATCGGTTCCGTCTATATTTCGGCCGTGAACGGCGCGGTGTGCACCCCGGCCGGAACCACGCCGGCCGGCGCGCCCTGCCCCATCCGCCCGGGCGCGTGGAGGTACATCGACCAGACGAATCAGGTTGTCTTCCAGTCGCCGCTCCCAGCCGGCAGCACGGTGCAGATCAGCTATTCCACGCTGAATAACACCAGCACCGTCGGACGCTCCAGCTTCGGCTTCCAGCGCGACCACATCAACGCGCGCTTGAACCAAGAGTTCAAAGGGATGCCGGGCGCAGAGCTCGGTTTCTCACTCAGCCGCATCGTCGATACACTCGACGATACGAGCGCCTTGCCCAGCGGTTACGGTGCGATGAGCGACACGGTGCTCGGTCTCGACGCGCGCCTGCCGCTGCCTTTCAAGCTTGCGGGCAAATCCGCGGTCGTGCTCTTCGGCGAAGGCGCATACAGCAAGTTCACCCCGGACTCGTTCAACACGCCGGGCATCACCGATAGCGCCGCCGTCGGCGGCGTGCGCCTCAATCTCTTCAACGCAACGGCGATCGTCCAGTACCAAGCGGTCGGAGCGGACTTTATGGACGGCGCCCCGCTGCGCTACCTCGGGCCGGGACCGGCGACGTTCCAGACCTGGCACGGCAATTTCTTCCCGCAGTTCTTTGGGTTTGCGAACAATCTCGCGATCAATCAAATCTTCGATACATCCGTTACGCCGGGTTGTGCGGGAGTAGCGTGCTCGAGCCGCAATCCGGGGCTCACGTACATCTATCCGGTGTTCAACCCATTCGTGGCGAGCGGCCCGCAGTTCTACAGCGCATTCGCGCCCAACTCGCGTGGCTTGACGACGACGGTCGCGGCGCCGTTCAGCCTGGGCGAATACGCGCTCAAGGCTCACCTGCGCGTGCAGTATCTTCAGGAGATCATCGCAAACGGGACGGGACAGATCACCTACGGCCCGGGGTTCGCTTCACCCGTCCGCATGAAGTTCGATACCGTCGAAGGCGGACTCTCGGCCGGCCTGCCGATGTTCAACACGCGAGCAACTGCCGAGCTGAGCGGCTCGAGCGAGCATCTCTTCCGCAAGGATATGACGGCCTACGCGTACGTGCCGTTCAATCCGGCGACCGGCGGCCCCGACCCGAGTTCCGGCGCCGCGCTGAACGCGTTTCTCGCCGGCGGAGCCATCCCGATTCTGTTCTTTCCGAACTACATCGACGAGCTGCACACGACGTACTCGGCCGGCCTTACCATCCCACTGGCACGCGAACTCGAGCTCGGCTTGGCGTACAACACGCAGAGCTATCGCGGTTCCTACGGAACGACCATCGCCCAGAATATCTCACAGCGCAAAGACGGCTACGGCGGAACGCTGAGCTACAAGATCCCGAAGACGAGAAACTCGATCGACCTGTTGCTCGGCACGCAACGCTACACCGACAGCGTGCTGCCGTCGTACAACTACAACCAGAACCGCGAAGACCTCAACTACTCGATCCGGTTCTAAACCTAGAGGACTTCACGCATGCGTAACTTCGTCCGCCTGGCCATCCTCGGCGCATTTACCGTGACCATGGCCGCGTGCTCGAACGGGAACAATGTCGGCGCTCTGCCGTTTGCCGGGCCGCCGAACAACGCGGGCGGCTCGGGAGGCACGTTCCAAGGTGGCGCGAACGGCACCGCGCTCTTGCGCTTCGTTCAGGGATCGCCCAACTTCGCGACGGTCGACATCTGCGTCGACAACATTCCGTTCGGCATCACCGCAACGTCGGTTTCGTACGGCAACGCTTCCGCGAGTCTCTATGCGGTTAGCGGCGGCATCGCCCACACGGTATCAGTCTTTCCAGGCCTGGGCGGCGCCAACGCCGGGCTCGAATGCCCGACCGCGCCGGGACCATACTTCGGCACGTCGCCGATTGCGGTGACGACGATCAATCCGGGAACCACCGGCAATCCCGCGCGTGAAACGATCGTCCTGGGCGGCACGTCGGCGAGTGCGACGCTCGGTCTCTACGTCTTCGGCGAGCCGAGCTTCGCTGCAACGCCAAGCAACGAAGCGATCTCACACAACGCCGCGCCGGCATTCACCGCCGCGACGGCGATCAAGGGAGTCGGCTTCGGAACCACGCCGCCGGCGACGAATCTGTCCGGCGCGGCGAATGTCGCGGCGCCGACAAAGTCTACGGCGAGCGCCGCCGTCGTCAACACCAACGTGGTATCAGCGCTCGCCGCGGTTCCGACGTCGTTCTACGACGGAATAGGCGTGACGGCCGGCACCGTCGTTCCGGTCACCACACTGACGGCGCCGGCTCAAGTCGCCGGGCAACCGTACGTCATTCAACTCTATGCGATCGATGCCGCCGCCGGCGGTCTCAATTTGGTCATCGTGCCGGAGCAGACCGCAGGCTTCGGGTTCTAGCGCGCGGTCACTCCCGCGCCGCCTGAAGCGCGCAGATTGAGGCGCACCCCACGCGCCATCGCGCGCGAGGGATCGCTCCACTGCACGGTTGGGGCGATCTGGGCGCGATCGATCCGTTCCTGATTCGCGTCCGCCGCTTCGATCAATCCGCCGATCGCGGCGTCGTCGAGCAAGTGCGGCTCGAGGCCGAGCGAGAGCAATTGCGTGTTGACGCTACTATAGTAATGCGTCTCGCGTTCGACGCGGGGATTCTCGAGATGATCGATCGTGACCGCGCGTCCAGCGGCCGCGGCAACGTGCTGCACGCGCTTGGCAAGTTCGAGAACGCTGAAAATCTCGGTGAATTGATTGAAGACGCGAAATTCACCGGGAACCGCGGCGGCCTCGACCGCGAGCGCGATGCAACGCACCGTATCTTTGATGTTGAGAAACGCGCGCGTCTGACCGCCTACGCCGTAGACGGTCAGCGGATATCCGAGCGCGGCCTCGACGCAAAACCGGTTGAGCACCGTCCCGTATACGCCATCGTAGTCGAAGCGGTTGACGAGCGCCGTATCGGCCGGAGTATCGTCGGTTTCGAGACCGTACACGACGCCTTGATTGAGATCGGTCGCGCGCAGATCCCAGGCGCGACAGGCGAAATAGATTTGATCGCTGTCCGCGACTTTGGTCAAGTGGTAGAACGAGTTCGGCGATTTCGGGAAGGGCAAGCGATCGCGCCGACCCTTGTGTTCGATCGTGATGAAGCCTTCCTCGACCTCGATGTTGGGCGTGCCGTATTCACCCATCGTTCCGAGTTTGACGAGATGCGCGT
This sequence comes from Candidatus Erabacter solicola, assembly GCA_003136895.1. Lineage (GTDB taxonomy): Bacteria > Vulcanimicrobiota > Vulcanimicrobiia > Vulcanimicrobiales > Vulcanimicrobiaceae > Erabacter > Erabacter solicola. The sequence goes on from PLDY01000035.1 coordinate 7,359, forward strand.
CGGGCACGATCTCGCGCATCGCCCACAGCACGTTGAGGTTCCCGAGCGTGTTGTTGATCAATGTCAGAGCGGCACGATCCCGGTCGATCATCGAGAACGGCGCGCTGCGCTGCTGGCCGAAGTGCACGATCGTTTCAGGCTGGACGCGCGCGAAGAGCTCGAGCAGCGCCGGAAAATCGGTGACATCGCAGTTGACGAAGTCGACGCGAGCGCCGCCGGCGGCGTGCCACGCCGCGAGCCGCTCCCCGATTCCGCGAATCGGCGTGAGCGTCGAGATTCCGAGCTCTTCGTCCCAGCGCCGGCGGATCAAATTGTCCGCAATCGTAACCTGGTGTCCGCGAGCCGCAAGGTGAAGGGCGCTGGGCCAACCGCAATAACCGTCGCCGCCGATTACGATGATGCGAATGGTGTTCTCTTTTATGGGGCAGGGGAAGGGGCAAAACAGCGATCGATCAGCGCGGCCACATGCGCTGCGGGCGAATAGCGCATGGCTTGGTGCCGACCGCTCGCTGCTAAGTCGTTCCAGCGACCGTCCTCCATAACCTCGACGATAGCTCGCGCCAGACCGGCCTCGTCGCCAGGAGTGACGGCGATCCCACCCGCCCCGATCCACTCGGGAATACCGCCCGCCGCGTAGGCGACGACCGGCCGCCCGCGCGCGTACGCCTCGATGCCGACCAGGCCAAACGGCTCGGGCCAGAGCGAGGGAACGGCGACGGCCCGCACCTGATCCATGGCGCGGGCTACGCCGGCTGGCTCCAGCTGGCCGAGCATGCGCAGGGTGACGCCCGAACCCGCCGCCAACGCTTCGGCCGAACGCGAGTCCGCGGTCGCCCTTCCGGCGACGTCGAGAGCGGGGCGACGTTCGGCCGGGATCCGCGCCAGCGCCCGCACGAGCGAGTGCAGACCCTTGTCACGTACGAGCCGCCCGGCGAAAAGCAGCCGCCGCCCGTCGGGCATCGGCGCGGGCGGCATCGCCAGGCTCTCGGCCGCAACCGGCGGCGGGATCACCGCGATCCGCTTGCGGGCGACACCGTTCAGCGCGCACAATCCCGCCATGAACTGCGATGAAACGACGATGCTGTCGAGGTCGCAGACCGCGTCGCGCAACGTTTCGCGCGCGCGCAGACGGCGTAACGTGCCCGCGCGCGGGCCCTCGACGCAGCCGTGCACGATCGCATTGACGAGACAGGCGGTTCCCATCGGCCGCGAACACATGGCGCGAAATTGCGGATAGATGCGATCGCCGTGGGGACAGAACAAACGATGATCGTGAACGCGCACGATCGCGCGCGGGGCGGCGCGGGCAGCGCGCATCACACCGGGATCGAAGACGTTGGAGAGCAGGACGAGATCGGGCCGCACCGCATCGAGCAGTGCGACGACCTCCGCGGCCGCCGGCGGCGACGGCGCTTCGGCATCTGAGGCCCACGCGATCGGCGCCGCGCTCACGCCGAACGCTTGCGCGTCGACGACGCGGCGCGCGCGCAACGTGATCGCGACGCCCGCGCGCGCGAGCTCCGGGATGATGCGCGCGAGATACGATTCGGTTCCCCCTTCGCTGCCTGCGATGTCGCACAGGACGACCGCCGTTCGCGACGGTCCGGGGCTCACGTTACGCGTCGAAGATCGCAGCCGGCCGCGCGTTCCGCCGCGTCCGCGAGCGCCGCGCTTGCGATCAGCTCGCGTCCCGCGACGATATCGGGAGCGTGCACGCGGTCGCCGGAGAGCGGCGCGATGCGCGCGCGAGCGATATCGTACGCGGCTTGGGTGCCGGCGCCCGAGCGCAACGGCCGCCGAAAATCGGTCGCCGCGAGCGCGCAGAGCAACTCGCACGCGAGCGCGCCTTCGAGATTATCGAGAATCCGGTCGAAGGTGCGGGCGGCGATCGTGCCCATGCTGACGTGGTCCTCTTGTCCGGCCGAGGTGGGAATCGAATCGACGCTGGAGGGGAAGGCCAGGCCCTTGCTCTCGCTCACCAGCGCCGCCGCCGTGTACTGCGCGATCATCAGGCCCGATTCGAGGCCGGGCCGGCGCGATAGGAACAACGGGAGACCGCGCTCTTCAGCGTTGAGCAGCAGATACGAGCGGCGTTCGGAGATGCTGGCGACACCGACCATCGCGGCTTTGAGCGAGTCGCACGCAACGCCAACCGGCTGACCGTGAAAGTTTGCTCCCGTAAGGAACTCATCGTCCTCGGGGAAGATCAGCGGATTGTCGGTCACCGAGATCGCTTCGATCTCGAGCACCGAGCGCGTATGCGCCGCCGAGTCGCGCGCGGCGCCGTGCACGACCGAGATACAGCGGAACGAATACGGATCTTGCACCCGGCCGCAATCGCGGTGCGATCGCATGATCTCCGAATCGTGTAAGAGCGCACGCAGGTTATCGGCGACTTTAGCTTGACCGGGATGCGGCCGCAACGCGTTGATGCGGCGGTCGAAGACCGCGTCGGTTCCCAAGAACGCTTCGAGCGAGATCGCACCGATCACGTCGGCCGCCGCGAGCAGACGTTCGGCACGCAAGAGCGCGAGCGCAGCGATTCCGGTCATCACTTCGGTGCCGTTGATCAGCGACAAGCCTTCCTTCGCAGCGAGTTCGATCGGCTGCAAGCCGGCGCGCCGCAGCGCCTCGGAGCTGAGCAGACGCTCGCCGCGATAGAACGCTTCGCCTTCGCCCATCAAGGTGAGCGTCATATGCGCGAGCGGCGCTAAGTCGCCGCTCGCGCCGACCGAACCTTGGCACGGTACGACCGGCGTCACGCCGCGATTGAGAAGTTCGGCGAGCAGATCGAGCGTCGCGAGTTTGACTCCGGAATGTCCGGCGGCGAGCGAGCTGACACGTAACACCCCGGCCGCGCGCACGTGCGCTTCGGAGAGCGGCTCGCCCGTGCCGGCCGCGTGACTCCGCACGAGGTTGCGTTGCAAGTCGAGCGCATCGGCGCGTTCGATCACGACGTTGGCCATGCGGCCGAAGCCGGTCGTCACACCGTAGATGATCGCACCGGCATCGAACTGCCGCTCGACGCACGCGCGCGCCGCCGCGACGCGCTCGCGCGCCTCGCGCGAGATTTCGACTCGCGCTCCGCCCGCCGCGATCGCTTCGATCGTCTCTAACGGCAGATGCTGCCCATCCAGGACGACCGTATCGTGCGCCGTCACTGGAGCGTGCGGCGGCCTTCCAACGCTTTAGCCAGGGTGATCTCGTCGGCGTAGTCCAGATCTCCGCCGATCGGCAGGCCGTACGCCAAGCGCGTCACGCTGACGCCGCTCGGCGCGATCAAGCGCGAGAGATAGAGCGCGGTCGCCTCGCCTTCGGCGTTGGGATTGGTCGCAACGATCACCTCGGACGGACGCTCGCTCGCGATCCGTTCGATCAATTCTTTCACGCGAAGTTGCGCCGGGCCGATGCCGTCCATCGGCGAGATGAGGCCGCCCAAGACGTGGTAGCGCCCGTGATACGCCGACGTGCGCTCGAGCGCGAAGATATCTTTGGCCTCGGCCACGACGCACATCAGCGTTGCGTCGCGGCGCACGTCGGTGCAGAGCGCGCATGGATCCTCTTCGGTCAACGAGAAGCAGCGCGAACAGAGACGCACGCGATCCTTCACCGCTAAAATCGCTTCGGCGAGCGCCTCGGCTTCGGCGCGTGGCCGGTTGAGTAAATAGAAGACGAGCCGCGCGGCGGTCTTCGGCCCGACAGTCGGCAATTTGGCGAATTCGTTGATCAGGCTCTGAACCGGTCCGGCGATGGCGTTGATCTTACATCAACCCCGGGATGCGAAGTCCGCCGGTCACCGAACTCATACGCTGCGCCGACGTCTCTTGCGCTTTCGCAACGGCGTCGTTCATTGCGACGACGATCAGATCTTCAAGCATCTCCGGATCTTCCGGATCGATCGTCTCTTTGCCGAGTTTGACCGACTTTACGCGATAGTCGCAACTCATCTCGACGGTGACCAGGCCACCGCCGGCCGTGCCGGCCACGACGGTCGAGGCCAGATCTTCTTGCGCTTTCGCCATCTCGGCTTGCATCTTGCGAACTTGCGCCAGCATCGCGTTTTGGTTCATTCGGCCTCCGTTTCGTCCGGCGCGCGCATCAGCTTTTCGCGCGCATACGCCAAGAGGTCGCTTTCGCCATCCGGCTCGCTCGCGCTTGCGGGCGCAGCGCGATGCGCGCTGCTGCTCGTCGCCGGCGTGCGAGCGCCGCGACCACCCGGCGCCCCGGTCCGAAAGACGACGCGCAAGCGCGTTCCGACGACGTCGGCCAATGCGTCTTCGACAACGGACTGTTTGCCTGTTGCGAAACCGGCTTGCACCTCATCGACCAGACCGATGGTCAGCAGGTCGCCGTCGAGCGCATCGACGGTCGCTCGCGAGAGCGGCGTCCGCAACGGCATATGTTTCTCGTAAGCGCGATTGCGGATGTGATCCCAGAGCGAGCGAATCTGCTGCAACGACGGCGGCCCTCCGGACGCGACCGGTTCCGGCGGGGCGACCGGTTCCGCTACGGGCGGTTCCTTGGGCGCAGCCGCCTTCTTCGGTTCGGCCGTCCGTGCCGGCGCCGAGGCCGGGGCGAGGCCTTCCAGAAGCGCCACGCGGGTCGCCAAGGCTTCGAGCGACGGGTCTTCGCCCTGAACGATCAGGCGCAGCACCGCGGTCTCGATTTCGAGGCGCGGGTTGCCGGAGATCCGCCCGGCAGCCAGGGCGTCGCCGAGCAGCCGCAGGCCACGCACGACCCTCACTTGAGGGGTGCCGGCGGCCAGCGCCCGAGTTCGCTCGGCGTCGTCGCTCGCCAGGTCGCGGTCGAGCAGTTCCGGATCGATCCGCGCGACCAGCAGATTGCGATACTCGCCGATCGCCGTCCGGATCAGCCCGAGCATCTCGGCCCCCGCGTCGCTCGCCTCGTCCACGCTGCGCAGGGCGCCTGACGCATCGCCCGCCAGGATTGCCTCGACCAGGCTGCGGGCGTAGACGCGACCGGTCGTCCCGAAGGCGGCATCGACCGTCGTGGCCGTTATGGCGCCCTCGGAGCCGGTCCCGGCGCTCCCATAGGCGGCGACCTGTTCCAGCATCGTCAGCGCGTCGCGCAATCCGCCGTCGGCCCGGTAGGCAATCGCGCCGAGCGCGGCGTCGTCGATCTCGATTTCTTCGGCCCGCGCGATCTCGCGCATCCGCTCGATCATTGTCGCTACCGGAATGCGCCGGAAGGCGTAGCGCTGGCAGCGTGAGAGAATCGTCGGCGGCAGCGCCTCGGGCGCGGTCGTGGCCAGGATGAAGACGACGTGCGCGGGCGGCTCTTCGAGGGTCTTTAGGAAAGCATTCGCACCCTCGCGCGTCAGCATGTGAGCCTCATCAATGATAAAGACCTTGGAGCGCATCGACGCGGGCGCGAACTTCACCGATTCGCGCAGCGCTCGAATCTCGTCGATGCCTCGATTGGACGCCGCGTCGATCTCGAGCACGTCGAGCGCCGAGCCCGCGAGAATCGCTTGACAGTTCTCACACGTATTATCGGGGTCGGGCGTAGGCCCGTTGACGCAGTCGATGCAGCGGGCCAAGATCTTGGCCGCCGACGTCTTGCCGCTCCCACGCGGACCCGAAAAGAGGTAGGCGTGCGCTAGCTTTCCCGACGCGAGCGCGGTCCGCAGCGTGCGCACGACGGCGTCTTGCCCTACAAGATCGGCGAACGACCGCGGCCGCCACCTTCGATACAGTGACACCGGCCTGACTTTCGGGGAGCGCTTTCGGTCGCCCCTGTGTTTTGCGAAACCGGACCCTGGGTACAGAACGTTGTAACACTAAGCGGGCCCATTCGTATATGAATGGGCAGCGATTAGCATCTGCACCGTACATCGGAAGAGAAGGTTTGGCATGGCAGCGACGGCCGCACTGGCGGCACGCACGGAACCGGCGGCGACGCCGGCGACCGCCGACTTGAAAGGGCGTCTCGAGACGGCTCTCCACAAGCTGTTCAGATTCGACCACTTCCATCCGGGCCAAGTCGACGTCATGACCCGCGTCATGGAGGGCCAGAATACGCTGGCAATCCTGGCAACCGGGGCCGGCAAAAGCTTGTGCTACCAGCTACCCGCGCTGTTGCTCGACGGCACGACCGTGGTCGTCAGCCCGCTCATCGCGTTGATGAAAGATCAGCTCGACATGCTGGCGGAGCGCGGCCTGCGCAACATCGTCGCGCTGAACTCAACCTTGAGCGAGGAGCAAGAAGCGGCGGCGCGAGCGCGCATCGCGCGCGGCGAGATCAAGATTGCGTTCGTCACGCCGGAGAAGCTGGAAGACGAAGCCTTCGTGGCCATGCTGACCAAGATCAAAGTCCCGTTATTCGTCATCGACGAAGCGCACTGCATCAGCGCCTGGGGACACGACTTCAGACCCGCGTATCTCGCACTCGGACAAGTGATCGCGACGCTCGGAAATCCGACGGTCCTCGCCTTGACCGCGACCGCGACACCGGCGGTCCGCGAAGACATCCTGATTCAACTCGGCATCCCTAATACGCGGACGATCGTCAAGGGCTTCGATCGGCCGAACCTCTGCTACGAGGTCGTGCGCGCCGAGAACGAGGCCGCCAAACTCAAGAGCCTCAAAGAACTTTTCCAGGGCGGCCTCGAGGGAACGGGGATCATCTATACCGCGACGATCAAGAACGCACTCGAAGTACAGAAGTTCTTGCACGATCACCTCGATCTGCCCGCGGCCGTCTACCATTCGAAATTACAGAAGCACGATCGCGTCTCGGTGCACAATCTCTTCATGGGCGAAGCCATTCGCGCCGTCGTCGCGACCAATGCGTTCGGCCTCGGTATCGACAAGCCGAACATTCGTTTCGTCGTCCACTACGATCTGCCGGGATCGGTCGAGGCCTACACGCAGGAAGCGGGCCGCGCGGGCCGTGACGGCGAGCGCTCGCGCTGCATCCTGCTCTACCGCATGAGCGACACGCGCGTGCAAAACTATTTTCTCACCGGCAAGTATCCCGGCGTCGAAGACGTTCAGAAGATCTTCGGCACGCTCGAATATTTTGGTGGTCAGCAAGACGGCGTTTCGCTCGCCGATCTGCGCAAGATCTCGCAGTTGCCGTTGACCAAACTCAAGGTCGTCCTGGCTTTGCTCAAAAAGGCGAAGTTTATCGAAATGCGGGCGCGAGCGCGCTACGGTTTGTCGCAGGGCGCGCTCGAGAATCGCGAACTCGTGCTCAATCTGACAAACTACGAGACGAAGAAGGCCTTCGATCAGAGCAAGCTCGCGATGATGCTGCACTACTCCGAGACGCGCTCCTGCAGGCGCAAGTTCATCTTGAACTACTTCGGCGAAGACTTCGAAGCCGCCAACTGCGGAGCGTGCGATAACTGCCTGCGCAGCGCGCGAGTCGGCGCTCCTAGAAGCGAAGCCCCCGAGACTCGCTCCGGGTTCCACATCGCCGACGTCGTGTCGCATCCGAAATTCGGGCAAGGCACGGTCGAGCGCGCGGAGAAAGACCTCGTAACGGTCCTGTTTCCGAAAGTAGGATACAAGACTCTGCTTGCTTCTGCCGTTCATCGAGAAGCGAAGATCGCATAACCGTCTTCTGACGTGGGGGGTCGGAACCACCGTGCACCGGCGTAGCGGCTTGGCGTTGTCCGTTGCGATGCTGGCCTTTGCCGGCGTATGGATTCCACACGCCGCGGCGCAGACGCCGGCGCCCGCCGTCTCCCCGAGCCCTGCTGCCGCCTCGCCGGCTCCCGGCCAGACGCCCGGCGCCGGCCCGCTGCCAAGCGAGACGCCGGGCGCGAACCCCACGCCGCTCGAGACGCCGACCCCTCCTCCGATCATCGTCGAGCCGCCCGCAGCGGCGCTGCCGCCCGGTGGGACCCAAGTCATGCGCGTCCTCCAAGTCGCCGGCAGCATCGCGCTCAGCGTCGCCGACACGACCGTCGCCGACGCCACCGTCGACCAAGGTACACGCACGATCACGATCTTCGGACGCGCGGTCGGCCGGACGACGCTGACCGTTCGTGACGATCGTGGAATGACGCGCGACGTTGCGATTCGCGTCGCCTACATGGCGGGCAGCGTTGCCGACTATACCAGCGTGCGCATTACGGGCAATCCGGCGACGCAATTCTTCGTGAAGGAACAAGCGGTCATCGCCGCTTCGCGCCGCGCCTTCTTGCGGCCGGGCGCGTCGATCGTCGCGTCGCCCGATTCGGTCTCCGTCTCGCGACCGCTCGGCGTCGATAACGTCGTCAACGTCGACGTGCCCGTCATCATCCAGGGCGATCAGTACCTCACGACGCAGGGCACGACGCACGTTCGCGTCGAGAACTTCGCGCAGCCCGCGGTGCGCCCGGGCAAGCTCTTCGTCAGCGACTATCCCGAGACGCTACGCGAGAACGGGGTGCTGTTCACTGCCGACCTCACGCGCAGCGAAGCCCGCCGCTTTCTGTACTATCACTACAACCCAGCCCTTCAACCCGACCGGCGCATCGTGCTGAAAGTTGAGAACCCGTCGAGCCAGCCGGCGCAAGTGCAGTTCATCTCGGGCTGGGCCGGTCCGGGCGTCAACGAGATGGAAGTGGGCCATCTCTCGACGCAACGCTTTCTCGTGCGCCTGGCGCAAAACGAAGGCACCGTCGTGATGGTGCCGGGCGGCTCGACGGTGACGCTCGTCGATCAGGCTCTGCCCGCGCGCAACGTCGTGAGCAACCTGCTGCAGCTGCACGTTATCGAAGGACCGCTGCTGCACCTCACACTGCTCGCTCAAGATGCGGCCGACCCGGTCGATGGACCGGTCACGCAATCGGTCCTCTTGACGGGCGATCATCCGCATGCGCGCGGCATCTACGATATCCCCGAGTTCTTCCTCGAATACGCCTACGACTCCGACGGACCCGATCTTGAGGTGCCGATCGGCCAGATACCGCTGCCGAACGTCTTGCAGGGCCAAGCGCTGGCCGGCGACTACGGCGTGTTGCAGTCGGTGACGGTGCGCATGACCAACTACGATCAGCACAATCCGCGCTACGTCGCGCTCTACGCGAACCCGCGCGGCGGACGCGCGACCGGCACGTTCATCATCGACGGCGTGCTGGTACAAGCTCACGCGATGGCGGCGTTCACGCATTACAAACTCCGACAGTATACGATTCCGCCGGGCGGTTTCGTGCGCACCGAGATCGTGACGATGCCCGAGGGCGGCTCGTCCTATCCGTTACGCCTGGTCGTCGCGCCCGACGACGGCAGTGCGCCGCCCGGCTCGCCGGATTCAGTCATCTACTAGCGCGCGCGCGTATTCGCGCGAAATCGCGGCGGCCGCGCTGCGCCACGCGAAGCGCGAGTTCGCGGCGGCCCTGACCGTCCCGGCGCGCGCTTCGGCCGCGTCGCGATCGTCGAGAAGCGTGCGGAACGCGGCAGCCCAAGCTGCGACGTCGTCCGGCGACAAGAGCGGCGCGGCGTCGCCCACGACCTCGGGTAACGACGAGGTCGCCGCCGCGAGCAGGGGTACGCCCGCGCACAATGCCTGCGCGGCGGGATACCCAAAGCCTTCGTAGCGGGAGGGCAGCGCGACGAACGCCGCACGCGCGTACAGATCGAGAAGTTCGCCGCGCGACACGTAGCCCCGAAACTCGACGCGCCCGCTCGCCCCGGTCCCGCGTATGATCGATTCGCAAAACTCGCGATACGGCGTCGCCGGACCGGCTACGATGACGCGCAATTCGGGGGCGCCGGCCAATGCGCGAATGACGATCTCCAGGTTCTTGCGCCGCTCGACGGTTCCGACGACGAGCGCGAAGGGCGCCGCATCCGGCCGGCGCTCCACGGCGCCGAAGTCGGCCGAGACGCCCGGGAAGACGGCCACGACGCGCGCCGGATCGATGCCGCCCAGTTCGAGCAGTTCGTCGCGCGAGAAGTTCGAATCGACGACGATGCGCCGCGCGCGCCGATAGCGCGCAAGCGCGAACCGCCCGAAATAGGCGCGCGCGTACGCGCGCACGTGTTGCTGCACGCGGTGCCAGGCGATGTCGTGGACGGTTGCAACGATCGGAACCGGCGCGATCAAGGGCAGCGTGCCGGCGGCGCAGTGCAGCAGGTCGAGCCTAGCGCGGCGCGCCGCCAGCGGCAACATAACTTGGTCCCACACGACGCGACGATCGAAGCGCCACGGATCGAATCCCGGCGCGTCGAGGGCCACGATTTCGAATTCGTCCCGCTCGCGCAGCGCCGCAATCAAGCCGGCGAGATACTCGCCGATTCCGGTCGGGGTACCGCGCGCGAGTTGCGCGTCGATCCCAACCCGTATCCGACTCACGTTCAGCTTCCTAGATCGTGGGCCAAACGCTGCACCGCGGGCGCGTTTGGATTCATGTGGCGTGCCTGCGCGAGGTAGGCGCGCGCTTCATCGTCACGCCCACGGCGATGCGCCAGACTTCCAAGACCGGTCACCGCATCGACGCTCGTCGGGTCGGCTTCGCGCGCGCGCAGAAAGTACGATTGCGCGCGGTTCAGATCGCCGACATTGAGTTCTTGATTGGCCGCGGCGACGAGGTAGCGCTGCGCAAACGGTGCGACCGTGACGGCGGCCTCGTAGGCGGCGAGCGCCCGAATCTCGACCGTTCTTGCCGCCGCGCCGCGCAACGTGTACGAGACGCTCTCCTCGAGCAGCCCCAGCTGATAGTACGCGTCGGGGAGCGACGCGGCTTGGGTCGGATCGGCGCGCAGGCGATCGATCAGCGCATTCTGCAGGCGCAGCGCGGCCGCGAGATCGCCGGAGCGTTCGATCTCGCCGATCTGTCGTTCCAAGTCCGCGACGTCGCCCGCGTCGAGAAAGGCGCGCACCGCGCCGCCCGTATCGCCGCGCCGCTCGGCCAGTTCGCCTTCGAGTCCCGCTCGATCGCGCGAAGCGGGCAGCAGCGCAACCTGTTGGGTGGCCGCCGCAACGTTGCCGTGCGCCAGCGCTTGACGCGCCAAGACCAGACGCAACGTCGCCGGCAATGGCCAACGTGCGTCGAGTTCGTCAACTCGCGCGGCGCTCGCGCCCGGCACCAGCCCTACCCACGAGCCCGGTCGTGCGGCGTCGCGCAGGGCGAGGCTCGAGAGGAACTGCAACGCTCCGAGAGCGAGCGCCAGCGCGACGGCCAAAACAATGAGCAACGAACGCATCGGCTGGGAGATTACGTTACGGACCGCGCGGATGCCCCCAAGCGGGCCGCTCCGCTTAATGAAAGCGGCGCGGCACCGAAGTGCCGCGCCGCGGGTTTGTTACCGCTTTGGATTTAGAACCGAACGGTGAAGAACACGTCCTCACGGTTCTGATTCAAGTTGAAGTTGCTGATCACGTCGTCGGTGTAACGGTAGTTACGCGCCTGGAACGCGATCGACGAGTTCGTCTTCGGGATGGCGTACGTCAGCGTACCCGTGTAGAAGTCTTTCTTTTCCGAGATGTTCTGCGTGAGCGTCGTACCGTACGAACCGCCGTAGCGCTGCGTCGAGTACGAACCGGCCATCGAGACATTTTTGGTCAACGGGATCGCCGCAGCCGCACTGAGCGCCCAGCGACGCATGTTGATGTAGTTCGGATAGAACGAGACTTGGCTTCCGCCGGGGATCGCGGCGGCGGCCACAGCCGAGGCGGCGTCGGGACCTTGCGTGGTCACATTGATCGGCAGATACGCGAATGCCGTCTTATCGGCGCGCGAGAGCAACTCGTACGTACCGGAAAGATTCGCGCTGATGTTCTGACCGAAGGCCGGGAACGTGAATTGCGTTGCGAGCGTGTAGTTATCCCACTTTAGCGGAATGGACGACGCGTAGGCCGGCCCGTACAGCATGTTTCCAAGCGAGTCCGGACGGAGTTCTTGGAGATGCTGGTACTGCATGCGGGTGTTGAACGTCACGTCACCCGCGCGAATCGGCACGTTGATCGAGGCCGTCGGTCCGACGGTGTTCGGCGTGAAAGCCGAGTAGAACGTCGGGCTGTTTCCCTTCAACGGATTGAAGAGCGGGTAGATGTACGTGAGGTTCGGATTCTGCGAGGTCTTCGGATTCGGAATCGCCGTGACGGCGAACTGATTGTCGAACTGCGTGTTGATGCCGAGCGAGTTCCCAAAGCCATAGAAATCTGGGAAGTACGTGCCCTTGTAGAACGCGAACAGCGGCGGCGGGTTGCCGTAGTAACGGAATGGCGCGCCGTCGAGGAAGTCGGGGCCGACGCTCTGGTATTGACCGGTGAACTCGACCTTCGCGATCTTCAAGCGCAGGCCGATGACGCCCGCGCTGTCGCCGACTGCGGCAACGTTGCGGAAGTCCGGCGTCCACTTACTGAAGGCCGCTTCGCCGAAGAGCACCGGGTTCGAACCCTTGCCGCTGACTTCAACCGGCAGCGGCATGACGAAGTCGATTCCGAAGACGGTGTCGCTGACGAGCGGTTGCCCGTTCGCACCGGCGGCGTTGACCAGCGTCAGGTCTTGGCTCGTCTGCGTGTCGTCGAAGTCGAAGATACGGTTGAACGTAGCGCCGATTTCGAGGCCGCTCCAGCCCTTGAACTTCTGGTTCATACGCGCGTTCACCATGTAGCGCGGCACGTTCGTGTTGTTGGAGACCGTGACGCCGCGGTAGGTGATCTGCACCTGCGAGCCGGCCGGCAGCGGCGAACCGAAGACGACCGAGTTGTAGGCCTGATTGTAGGTAATCGCCGGCAGTGGGTTGGCCGGACCGCCGGTCACCACGCCCGCACTATTGAAGGTCGTGCCGTTGTAGAACGACACGTAGACCGAACCGAGTACCGCCGCTTGGCTTAAGTAGATTTGCGACAGCGAGCCGGTGCCTGAGTTGAAGGTGTCGGTACGCAGCGCTTGGGCGGCGCCCGCCTGCGTAAAGCCGGCCTGTGGCGGCACGACCGGGAACAGGTACGTCGAAGCGCCGATCGGTGCGACGCTCGGATCGGTGTTGCCGGGCTGGGTGTTGATGAAGACGTCATCCATACGGCTGAACGATGCGTAGAAGTCGGTCGAGCCGAAGTTCGTCTCGCCCAACGTGCCGCTAATCGCCATGCCCTTCTGGTAGGGCTGAATCGGCATTTCGTATGCAACCGCAGCACTGTAGCCGAACGGCGCGCGGAATGCGAGGCCCGTGCGCGACGACTTCATGTTGTCGAGCTCGCCGAACTTGATTTGCAGGTTCGAGATCGCACCGGCCCGCGCGACGTTGATGTCGACGCCGGGTTCGATATCGACCTTGGCCTGTTGCGTGTAGTCGCCGCCCCACTCAAAGTTGAGGATGTGGACGGGCAGCGAGATCGAGAGGTTATCGCTGATTTGATAGGCCAGCGAGAAGCGGCTGTCTTGCCGGATCTGGATTCCGGAGCCCGATTGTGTCAAAGGATTGTTGGAATCGTCGGTCGCGATGAACGCGCCGACGAACGGGTCGATGGTCGCCGTGCGATTATTGAGGACCGTCTGGCCGAAATACGTTGCAACCGAAGCACCCGTCGTGTTCATGATCGTCTTCGGCATCGTGTTGCGCTGCCGGAACGTCAAGTTTGGCAGGAAGGTGCCGTGCATCGAGAGCGACTGCGCGAACTTGGTGCGCTTATCGAGTGCGTCGAGCGAATCTTCGAGGTTCGTCACACGCACGCCGAGTGAGTCTAGCTCGTCTTTGAGCGCATCGATCAGCTTCTGCAGCTTATCGAGGTCGGCTTTGCTCGGACCGGTGTACGGCGCCGGTTGATTTTCCTGAAGTTTCGCGATGACGCGCGCCACGACGACCGCCATCTCATAACGCGTCAGCGGGCGGTCGCCCTTGAACTTGCCGTCGGGGTAGCCGTCGATGATGCCATCCGCCGCAAGACTCTGGATGTACTGGTAGGCCCAGTGGTTAGCCGGAACATCCGAGAACGGCGTAGCGGAGGCAGCCCGGCCCATACTGAGCATCGAGCCGAGCACGAGACCCGACACGAGGACCAGGCTTGCGAGACGCTTCATAAATCCTCCAGAAGAGTAAGAAGCCACACAGCTTCGTTTGGCTCGCGTTCGCTGATAAACGTACCCGTTCGCATGGTGGTGAGAGTTGCCGAGTTTGCCTTCACGAACCATTTTAAACGACCGTGGCCGAGCCGTAAAGCAGCGACACGGAAAGTACGCCCTCAGTGGAGCGCATGCCGAGGTTCCGATTACGACCGGATGAGTGCGACTCCTTCCCCAATCGACGCAAGCGGCGAGGGATTTAGGAGGCAGGGCCCCGGCCGGGTCCCCGCCCGAGCAACCGTTCGGCGATGAGGAGGGCGGCAAAGTCGTCGATCGGTCTCGGCGGCAGGAGCATTCCGCTCGGAATCAGGCGCCTCCAGCCCGTCGGGGGGTACGCCGCGAAGTAGCGCCGCCGGGCCAGCAGGGTGGTCTCCCGCTCGTCGATCACGTGGACCGGCAGCCCCAGGCCGGCCACCAGGGCCGCGACCGCAGCCATGTGGGTCCCGCCGCCCAAGGCGACCGCCCGCAGGGGCAGCCGGCCCGCGACCTCGACGATACGGCCCTCCAGCGCATCGGTCGGCACGATCCCGAGCTCGATCGGCTCGCCGCCCGCCTCGGCGACGACCGCGTACCCGCACTTTCGCGTCCCGGGGTCGATGCCGAG
>PLDY01000153.1:0-24030 GCA_003136895.1 Candidatus Erabacter solicola
CAAATCGGCGCGCGCGACGTCGCCTTTCCGTGGCTGAATATGCTGAGCTTCTGGATCTTTCCGGTAGCGGGCGCGATCTTGTTCGCGTCGTTCCTGGTCGGCGCGCCGAACGCGGGTTGGACCGAATATGCGCCGATCTCGCTGCAAGGACCGCCCGGGACGACGCTGTGGTGCGTCGCGATCTTCTTGATCGGCATCAGTTCGACGTTGACCGGTTTGAACTTCATGGTCACGGTCATCAAGATGCGCTGCCCCGGCATGACCTGGACGCGCATGCCGCTCTTCACGTGGGCCACCTTCGCGACCGCTCTGATCAACATGGTTGCGACGGTCGCGCTCTCCGGCGCGCTCGCGGCGCTCTTCATGGAGCGCGTCTTCGGAGTGCCGTTCTACGACCCGGCTCGCGGCGGCAGCCCCGTGCTGTGGCAGCACATGTTCTGGTTCTACTCGCATCCGGCCGTTTACATCATGATCATTCCGGCTTTCGGCGTGATCTCGGAAGTGCTGCCCGTCTTTGCGCGCAAACCGATCTTCGGCTACAAGATGATCGCCTTCTCGTCGATGGCGATCGCGATCCTCGGCTTCGCCGTGTGGGCCCACCACATGTTCACGAGCGGGATGGCGCCGTGGCTGCAGTTGCCTTTCATGATCGTCACGATGCTGATCGGCATTCCGACGGGCATCAAGATATTCTCGTGGGTAGCGACGCTCTGGGGCGGCCGGCTGCATTTCTCGACCGCCATGCTCTTTGCGATGGGCTTCCTCATCACGTTCACGTTCGGCGGGATCACCGGCGTATACTTAGCCGCAGTCCCCGCCGACCTGCACGAGCACGGCACGTACTTCGTGGTCGGCCACTTCCACTACGTCGTCGCCGGCGGTTCGGTCATGGGGTTGCTCGCCGCGATATTTTTCTGGTTTCCGAAGGCGGCCGGCCGAATGCTCGACGAGCGGATGGGCCACTGGACGTTCTGGCTGTTTTTCTTCGGCCTCAATGGAACGTTCTTCCCGATGCACTGGCTCGGTCTCTTCGGCATGCCGCGACGCTATGCGACCTACGTCGAGTTCGCCAAAATCTATCCGCCGGCGCAACTCTGGAACATCGTCGCTTCGGCCAGTTCGCTTCTGATGGCCGCCGCGATGTTGCTGCTCTTTATCAACATCTTGCGCAGCCTGGTGCGCGGGCGGCCATCCGGCATCAACCCGTGGGGCGCGCGAACGCTCGAATGGACGATCAGTTCGCCGCCGCCGTACTACAACTTCAAGAAGATTCCGATCGTCCTTGGGCTGCCGTACTGCTTCGACGAACCGCTGCCGTACCGGAATCTCGACAACGAACAAGACGAGATTCCCAAACCTCACAGTGCTTCGCAAGCATGGATGGAGGCGACGGCGTAATGGCGACGACCATCATCTCGTCGCCCGACGCAGTCCGCTTTCGCTACGACGACGTCGACCACGCATACCACGAACAACGCGAGAACCGTCTGACGGGCATCGTGCTGTTTCTGGTCAGCGACGTCGTGCTCTTCTCGATGTTCATCTTCGCGTATTGTTATCTGCGCAGTTCGGTTCCGAACTGGCCGCCGATCACGCAGGGCGGACATCAGCTCCCGCGCTTCGATACGGCCTTCGCCGAGTTCAACTCGATCGTCTTGTTCGGCTCCGGCGCGACCATGCACTTCGCGATGGAGAGTTGGAAACATACGAACCGGCCGGCGTTCTTCCGCTGGCTGATCGCGACCATCATCTTGGGCGCTGGATTCTTGGGCGGACAAGCCTACGAATACAGCACGGTCTCGATCACCTGGGCCGGCAGCACGATGGGCGCCGCATTCTTCACCTTGACCGGCATGCACGGTTTCCACGTGCTCGTCGGGGTGATCTTTCTCTGCATACTTGGCCTACAGGCTCAGGCGGGCGTCTACACCGGCTCGAAGTATTTCGGCCTCACGGCGGGGACGCTGTATTGGCACTTCGTCGACGTGATTTGGGTCGCGCTTTTCTTCCTGTTCTATCTGTGGTGAGGCGAGGACGATGACGGCAGTATTTGTTGAAAAAGGGCTCGCACTGATCGGCGCGATCGTCGTTGGCGTCACGACGACGGTTCAGTTGCGCAATGACTGGAAGAACAACTTCCTCGACGATCAGGTCACGAAACTGCTGCTCGGGCTCATGGCGTTCGGCTGCGTCCTCGTTCTGCTCGCCATCTTCGGCGTACTGGGGCCTTCATAGTGGCGCACCCCGTGCGACCGCATCCGCAGCATGCCGACGTTCCGGTCTCGACCGGTATACCGCCCGTGGTGCTGATCGCGCTCGGCGCGGGCCTCTTCGCGATCCTCGGCATCCTGGCGCTCACCGCTTACTCGAGCGGCATCGGTCATGTCTGGCCGTGGACCGAGGCCACCAAAGTTAAGCTGTAGGCGCTAACGCGGAGCTTTTGTGCCGATTCCGAGCAGCGGAAACTCCTCGGGGAGCCCGCCCGTCCGCTTGCCGTCGATCGAGATGATGCCGCCGTAACGCGCGAAGTGCACCAGGGAAGGCTCGACCCGCTCGAAGACCTCGCGCGATCCGGTCGTCTGCCATTCACACAGCATCTGCCGTTCCTCGTTCAAGGCCGCGACGTAGCCGTTCGAGCGGGGATTCGAATGGAGGTCCGGCCTGCGATAGCGGACGTATCCATCGACCACATAGATCGGGGAGAATGTTTCTAGAAAGGCGCGAACGGGACCGGCCATGAGCACGACTGCATACGCCACGAACGCGAGCGAGGCGAGCCCGAAGATCGGGCTCAGCATGATGGCGGGTGCGTCGGGCCGGTTGGCTCGAATCAGCCCGCCGACGAGCAAGGCGAACACGAGCGCGCAGATCAACGGTTCGACGGCGATCAGCGCGCGGCCGAGAAATCCGCGCCAGACGACCCTGCGCTCGGTATGCGTCCAGGCCCGTCGAACGAGGGAGTCGCCGACTCCCGGGACGCGTCGTTCCATCCCGCTCCCTTCGGTGCTTCGAATAGCGCTCCTCGGCCTGGCGTTCGCCGCGTCGACGCTCGCCGCCGACGCTCACGCGGTTCGCGTCTCGGGCGCGCGCAGAATTCCGGCGGGCGACGTTCGCGCGTTGCAGCTCGGTGACAAACTTCCGGAGACACGCTTCGTCGATCAGCGCGGTCGCCCGTTCGATCTGCAGCAGTTGCGCGGACAGACCGTAATCCTGGCTTTCGTCTATTCGCGTTGCAAGGATAAGCGGATGTGCCCGCTGATCTCCGCTCAGTTTCACGCCTTGCAAGAAAAATTGCGCGGCGGTGCCTTCCACCTCGTCGAGGTAACACTCGATCCAAACTACGATCGCCCGCCCGTCTTGGCGCAGTACGGACGAAAGTTTGGCGCCGATCCCGAGCGTTGGTCGATCCTGACCGGCGACCCGGACGCGGTCTTCGATTTCGCCTCGCAATTCTCGGTAACCGGATTCCCCGACGATCGCATCGGCTTGATCCACACCGATCGTACCGTCGTCGCGGATGCGTCGGGTACGATTCGGGAGCTGATCGACGAAACCGGCTGGTCACCCGACGAGCTGGTCGCGGCCGCGCGGCACGAAGCGAAGCTTTCGTCAAATCCGTTCCTGCGTTTCAACCTGTGGCTGACGCAATCCGTCGTTGCAATCTGCGGAAATGGAGCCGCGGGATTCTCGGGCGCGCTGGACTTGATCGTCGTGCTCGTGATTTTTGGAGGCAGCGGCTGGGCGATGTGGCGCATCGCCCGTCACCTCGCGCGCGCGCCCTAGGTGGGTTTTGGAGCGCTCTCCGCCGCGCGCGATTTCAACAACAGCGTCCCGAGCGCCGTAACGATAGCGATGGCGGCGAACGCAAAATAAGCGGCGCGGTAGCCGGCGACGTTCGCGATATCGGATCCGACGATGCCGCCGGCCAGCGAGCCGCCGAAGATCTGTCCGACGATCAGGAAGACGCTGAGCATCCCCACCCCGGTCGCGCGCATCGTTGCCGGGACTTCGTTCGTAATGATGTAGCGCGTCGGCGCTCCCAGCAACGCACCGAACCCAACGCCGGCGATGACGATCGCGAGGATCGCAAGGGGCGGCTCGGCGAGCCAGAATCCGAACAGCGCGAGGCCGCCCGCGGTCGCGCACGCTCCGGCGACCAGCACGGCGCGGCTTCCGAACGCGTCGAGCGCGCGGCCTGCCAGCGGAATCACCGCGACGAACGCGACGGCGCCGAGCGCGGCGATGCCGCCGGCTGCGGCGTAGTTGAGGTGTTCGGCGGCGACGAGCGCCGCCGGGATAAAGAAGAGCGCGCCTTCCAGGAGTCCGATCAGAATCTCGAGCCCATACGTCAAGGCGAGCTGACGCGTGGCGAAGAGCGCGGGTGCGATGATGGGCTGTCGCGCGCTCCGTTCGATGCGCGTCAGCAAGGCAAACGATAGCGCGCTCACGATCAACGCGCCGGCCACGACCGCGCCGCCGATCGCGGGTGAGGTGGTATCGAGCCGTGACAAGCCGACCATCGCCCCGAGAAGACCGATTCCGAGTGCCGCGATGCCGGCAATATCGAGCGGCCCGCGTTTTCGCGCGGCGGGTGCGGGCATGTGGCGTTGCGCGAGCACGATGACGGCGAGCGCGAGCGGGACGTTCGCGGCGAAGATCCAGTGCCACGAAAAGAAGTGCGTCAGCACGCCGCCGAGGTTCGGGCCGAGGATCGCCGCCAGGCCCCAAATCGCGCCGAGCAGGCCGAGCGCGGAGCCGCGCCGTTCGAGTGGCACGCGGTCGGCGATCGCGGCCGTCGCAACCGGGAAGATGCCGCCGGCGCCGGCCGCTTGGATCGCGCGCGCGCACAGAAAGACGGCGAACGAGGGCGCGAGGATCGCGAGCAAGCTGCCGGCGGCAAAGACCGCCACGCAGAGCGTGTAGATTGCGCGCCGCCCGTAGACATCGGAAAGCTTCGACGCGATCGGAATTGACACGACGTTCGCGAAAAGGTAGAGCGTGAAGATCCAGGCGACGTCGCGCGGCGCGACGCCGAAATCGCGCGCGAGCGCGGGCAGCGCCGGCGAGAGCACGGCGAGATCGAGTGCGCCCGCGAACACGCCGAGCCCGAGCGTCAGCAGTAACGGCAGGTTGGCTCGATCGAAGGAGTGACCCGCAGCGCCGGCGACTTTGGGGCCGGGCGTAAGGCTATCCGGCGATGCGATCGACGACCATTGCGACGCACATCAGTGCGAGATAGACGAGCGAGTACTTGAACGTCGTGCGCGCCAGCGGTTTGGTCGATCCGCGCAACAGATTCCAGGCGTGGTACAGGAAGATTGCGCCGAGGATCGCCGCGGGCACGAAGTACCACAACCCCATGATTCCGAGCGGTGTCAATGCGAGCGAGGCCGCGACGAGCACCAGCGTGTAGATGAAGATCTCAAGCTTGGTTCGCTCGACGCCGAGAACATTCGGCAGCATCGGAATGTTCGCGCGGTGATAGTCGGTCTCGGTCATCAACGCCAAAGCCCAAAAGTGCGGCGGCGTCCAAAGGAAGATGATCGCGAAGAGCCCCAGCGCCGGACCTCCCAGTCCGCCCGTCACGGCGGCCCAGCCGACCAGCGGCGGGACGGCGCCGGCCGCGCCGCCGATCACGATATTGAGCGCGGTCGAGCGCTTCAGCCACAGCGTATAGATCAGAACGTAGTACAGGTTGCCGGCGAGCGAGAGCCAGGCGGCGAGCGGGTTTGCAAAGTGATAGAGGATCGCGAACGACGTGACGCCGAGCAGCGTCGCAAAAACCACCGCTTGAACCGGCGCGACGCGGCCGGTGGCGAGCGGACGCATCGCCGTGCGCGTCATCAAGCGGTCGATGTCGCGATCGATGATGCAGTTGAACGCACCGGCCGAGCCTGCGGCGAAGGCGCCGCCCACGAGCGTCGCCAGCACGAGGCCGAGCGGCGGAACACCGTGCGCCGCCATGATCATCGCGGCCAAGGTCGTGATCAGCAGCAGTACGATGATGCGCGGTTTGGTCAGTTCGTAATAATCGCTCAGCACGCCGCGCCAACCGGCCGCCAGCGCGCGCGTAGCGCCGTCGACGCGCGACAGGGTCGAACTCATCGCGCCGCCATCGGTTCGCTGCGCGGCGCGCGCGCGCGTTCGGGGAACGGTAACGGTTCGAACAGCGCGAGCGTTGCGGCCACGACGTACGCGATAAAGACCAGCGCCGCGTTGGCGGCGTGCGCTTCACGCAAGAGTGGCGGGAGCGCCCATGCGACGTTGGCCGCACCGAGCAAGACTTGCACGCCGACCAACGCCACGCCGAGCAACGCGAAGCGGCGAACGCGCGGCGATCCGAGCCATGCCGCGGACGCGCTCACGATCGCGGCGAGCACGAGCAATGCGGCGGCGATGCGGTGCAGCATCTGCAGGCGTTGCGCGTCGGTATGTCCGAGTAGCGTTGCGTCGCATTGCGGAAACGCGGGGCAAGCAAGCCCGGCGTAACTCGAGCCGACGTACGAACCGATGCACATCGTCACGAACGCAATCGCCGCCGCGAGCCCAAGCAGCCACGCCGTGCTTGCATCCAAGCGCGGCGGTCCGCTTGCCGCGAGCATTGTTTGGATAGCGAGGACGACGAACGTGGCGAAGAGCGCCATGCCCGTTCCCCAGTGGAGGGTCACCGAGAGGGGACTGTTGCCGAGCAGCACGGTTGCGCCGCCGAGCAAGACCTGCGCCACGAGCAGCGCCCCGAGTGCGGCCAGCGCCGGAAGCAGACCACGAATGCGCGAGCGCAAACGCCAACCGGCCAGCAGCGTCGCCACGACCATCAGGCTCACGGCATACGCGCCGGCACGGTGCGACCACTCGAGCACGACGCCGCCCTGCAACGCGGGAACGATGGCGCCCTTGCAGAGCGGCCAATCGGGACAGGTCAAGCCCGCGTTGTTGACCCGCACCCAGCTGCCCAGGATCGCTACGAGGAACGCCGAGGCCGCGCCGGCGAGCGTGAGGCTGCGAAACAATTGCACGACGAGATTTAGTGTAGGGGGCCGGAGTGAACCGGGCTACGACATATCGCTACGAACACCCTGAGACCGCCGCTTCGCTGTGTTCGGCCGCCTTGGCTTCGTCGCCGTGGACCGCGGCCGTTCGGCCTTCAAAGTCGGCCGCCGCGGCCAGCGCCATCTTGTTGGGCGCGCCGGCGGTTTCGTAGGGAGAGGTAGTAACCGGAGGCGGCGTTGGCGGTGCCGTCGGCGGCGGCGTCGGCTTGCCTTGGGTCGAGTTGAACGGATCGAGGCCGTGGGGGTTCCCAAGGTCGGGAATCTCGCGCAGATCGCGGTAATCGAGATAGCGCAGGAAGGCGCCGAGATCGGTCGCGATCTTGCGCTGGCGGCCGAGCGCGCCGCTCAGACCGTCGGCGAAGACGCGCATTTCGGCTTGGTGGGTGGCATCGGAGGAGCGGTCGGCTTGCTCGCGCAGGCGTTTGACCTCGCCATCGCCGCGCGCGGATTGATCTCCCAACTCGGACGCCAGGTGGGAGAGTTCTCCCAGGCCGTCGCGGCGCGAGAATGCGTTGTCGAAATCGATGCTGCGCAAGCGGGCAATCGCGCGAGTCACGATGCCGTCGTCGCGCAACGCGGCCGCGATCGCGCTATTCGCATGGACGACCAAGTTTCCGCAGACGCCGGCGGGCGCGCGGGCGTGGCCGATCTCTTTGAGCGGTTCGGGCGTGGCTGTGGGAGCCGGACTGGCGGCTGCGATGAGGGTAGCGACGACGAGCAAAGCGATCACGGCCGGTCTCCAAAGCGATGGGTTCGCTAGGCCGACGCTCCTCTTCCTCGAACCTGGAGTGGAAGATGAGGACGATGACGAGATTGGCGGCCGTCGCCGCGCTGCTGGTGACGCTCGCGGGCTGCCGTGAAGTGCGCATCAACAGCCACTCGACCGGCACGACCATCGTTCCCGGCGGCAACCAAGTGACCGTCGTCCGCAACCGGCATGAACTCGATAATCTCGGCATTCACGACCCCACGGTGCGTTTCACTCATGAATTCGCGGTCGTCCTCGTCATGGGTCCGCACACGCAAACCGGCTGGCGGCAGGCCGTCGAATCGATCCGCGCCAACGAGCAGCGCACCCGCATCGTCGCATTCGAGCGTGCGCCTGCCGACGGCGGGGAACCGGCGGCCGAATATCACACGTATACACTTTGGATCGTGCCGAACTCGGTCTACCGCAAAGGTGCGGTGATCGACGCCGTCACGCCCGACGGTGTTGTGATCGCATCGACCGTGCTCAAGTAACCTTTCGAGGCTGGATGGAAGAACTTTCGATAGCGTCGCTCGCGTCCACGGTAACCCGCCTTGGCGTCGTCCTGCAGCCTGACGGAGAGCCGGATGAAGCCGAAGGGGTTCTCAATCCGGCCGTTGCGCGCACGCGTGACGGCCGCCTCTTGCTCTATCCGCGCATGGTTGCCGCGGGAAATCAATCCCGCATCGGGATCGCCGAAGCGTCCGGCGCCGAGGATGCTCCGGGGTTTCAGCGGGCCGGATACGCGCTCGAACCGCAAGCGGCCTATGAGTTGCGGCAAGAGCCGGGGGGGTTTGGCTGCGAGGATCCGCGCGTGACATTCGTGCCGCTGTTGGATTCGTACGTCATGGCCTACACGGCGTACGGTCCGAAAGGTCCGCGCATTGCGTTCGCGCTCTCGCAGGACGGCCGTGCGTGGGAACGCTTGGGATTGGCCGATTTCTCCGCGCCGGGATTGCTCTGCGGAGACGATAAGGATGCGGCACTCTTTCCCGAGCCGGTCATCTCACCGAAGGGCGTGCACAGCTTCGCATTCTACCATCGCCCGATGTTGCACATTTCGGCGGTCGACGGATGTGCGGCCGTTCCGATCATTCTCGGAATGGAGCCGCGCGATCGCGAGAGCATGCACATCGCATACGTTCCGGTTGAGGCCGTGCTGAAGGACCGGCGCAACTTGCTCAAGGTTGCCGAGAGCGCGCTCGTGCTCGTGCCGGCGCAGGGTTGGGGCGCGATCAAGAACGGCGCCGGCACGCCGCCGGTGCGCATCGATGAAGGCTGGCTCTCCTTCTTTCACGGCGTCGACGGCTGGCACGACGGTCAGGGGAACTGCATCGGTATGCGCTACAGCGCCGGCATCGTCGTGCACGACATCGAGCGTCCGCACATCGTGCTCTATCGTTCGCCAACGCCGATTCTCGCACCCGAGACGCTGGAAGAGACGGTCGGCATCGTCAACAACGTCGTCTTCCCGACCGGCATCGATCGGCGCCCGGACGCGCCGGCGCGTTCGTACGATATCTACTACGGCATGGCCGACGCATGCATCGGGCGCGTGCAAGTGACGCTCGGAGCAAGCGTATTCGGTGAGCGCGCGGCCGAGGAGAGTGCGGCATAGCGCATCCCGCGCCCCCGCCGCCGATGACGCGCTACTATGCGATTGCGACGGCGTTCGTCATCGGTGCGCTCGTGATCGGCGCGAACGGTGCGCGGCGCGGCCCGGCGATCGACGTTAGGAGCGTGCAGGCTACGGGCTCGCCCAGCCCGCCGCGTCCGCAGTCGCCCTCAACGTTAGCGCCCGCCGCCGTGACCGGCGCCGCTCCCTGGGCACTCTCGGCGCTTCCGGAGTGTTTCGTGCAAGAATCGCGTGCGCACGGGCCGGTTCGCTACGTTCTCGCGCAACTACCGATGAATGCAACGCAGTTGCCGGGCAACGTCGTTTCGCGTGTCGGCGATTGTACGGTGCGCGTCTTCGCCAACTCGGCGCTGGTCGAGCGCGGCAGCGAGCGGCTCAGCATTCCCCCGAGCGCCCGTTTTTGGGTAGCGGGCCGGCGTTTGGCGTACGTGCGCACGACCGGACGGAACGCTGAGCTGCGCGTCTATCACCGGGTCGATAATGCCGTGCTGATCTTCGTCGCCGACGATTCTCAGGGGCAATTGCACGCGAACTGTCGTACATCGAAGCGAAAATGTTGAACCATGATTCGGATCTGCGGGCCGCCGTCGAACGGCGACGGACCTTTGCGATCATCTCGCATCCGGACGCCGGGAAGACGACGCTGACCGAGAAGCTCTTACTATACGGCGGCGCGATCGCGACCGCTGGCCAAGTTGCGGCGCGCAAGCGCGCCCGGCAAGCGACCTCCGACTGGATGGAGCTCGAGCGCGAACGGGGCATCTCGATCACCTCGACGGTCTTGCAATTCCCCTATCGCGGGCACACGCTCAATTTGCTCGATACGCCGGGTCACCAAGATTTCGGCGAGGACACCTATCGCACGTTGCTCGCGGCCGATAGCGCCGTCATGCTGATCGATGCAGCCAAGGGCGTCGAGCCGCAGACGAAAAAGTTATTCGCGATCTGCCGCGAGCGGCGCATCCCGCTCTTCACGTTTGTCAACAAACTCGACCGCCCGGGTCGAGATCCGCTCGAATTGCTCGACGAGTTGGAAAAAGTGCTCGGTATCGGTGCCTATCCGCTGCTCTGGCCGATCGGCAGCGGTCCGTCGTTTCGCGGTGTCTACGACCGGCGCACGCGCGAGGTTCATCTCTTCGAACGCACGCAGCATGGCGCCAAACGTGCGCCGGTTCGCGTGACCGACGTCCACGATCCCGCGATCGCGGCCTTGACCGATGAGGCGACCTATCGCGAATTCATCGACGGTATCGAACTGCTCGAGGGGGCCGGCGAGACGTTCGATCCGGCAGCGATGTTGCGCGGCGAAGCGACGCCCGTCTTCTTCGGAAGCGCGGTGACCAACTTCGGCGTCCAGTTGTTCCTGGATGCCTTTGTCGAGATGGCGCCCCGGCCCGCGCCGCGCCTCGCGCTGCGCTCGGGCGCGCAATCGCCGGAGCCGGTGGATCCCGGCTCCGAACAATTCTCCGGTTTCGTTTTCAAGATTCAAGCCAACATGGATCCGCGTCACCGCGACCGCGTTGCGTTCTTGCGCGTCTGCAGCGGGAGATTCGAGCGCGATATGACCGTGCACAACGTGCGCTCGGGCAAGGACGTGCGTTTGACGCGCGCGATGAAACTGTTCGCGAACGAGCGCGAAGTTGTCGAGGAAGCCTTTGCCGGCGACGTCGTCGGCCTAGCCAATCCCGGCACGTTCGCCATCGGCGATACGCTCTGCGACGGCGCGCCGCTCGTTTTCGAGCGCATTCCGGCGTTCGAACCGGAGCACTTCGCGAGCGTGCGCAACATCGATACCAGCGGCTACAAGTCATTTCAGAAGGGCACCGCGCAGCTCGCCGAAGAGGGCGCGATCCAACTCTTTTACGCGACGGGCGGCATGCGCAACGAGCCCATCTTCGCGGCGGTCGGCGAACTCCAATTTGAAGTCGCCAAGTACCGGCTCGAGGGCGAGTACGGCGTGAAGGCGCAGTTCATCCGCCTGCCCTACGCATTGGCGCGGCGGGTCGTGGGCGATGCGGCCGCACTGGCGGGCGCGTCGTGGCCCTCGAACGCGAAACTCGTCGAGGACGGTGCGGGTACACCCGTCGCGCTCTTTGAGAGCGAATGGAGCCTCCGCTTGACGGAGGAATGGAATTCACGCCTGCGCTTCGCGCCGTTCGCCGCGAGCGTCGCCACCTTGGAGATTGCATGAGCATCACTCAACCCGGACCCGCCGCACGGCCGGCGAACCCGTTTCCGGTCATTCAAGTTTTGGCCGTCGTCTTCGTATTGGCGATCGCGGCGGCGATCTGGACGCTCGTGCATCCCGGCGCGAACAAGGACGAGGCCCTCGCCGAACGCGTGACCGTGGCGATCATGCACAACGACATGGCGCCCGTCGCGGACGATTTTAGTCCGACGACGCGCGTGAAGCTTTCGAACCGCCAGACCGTGGCGCGCCTCTCCGACGATCTCAACGGGCTCGGAAAACTGCAATCGCTCAAAGAGGATACGCCGGCAGCATCGGCCGCGGGGTACCACCACTTCCAAGTGCAGTTCGAAAAGGCCACGTGGGTCGAGGACATCACCTACGACGCCGACGGCAAGATCCTCGGATTTCACGTGCGCGCTCCCGCAACGGCTCAGTGAACCCCGCGACGCGCGAGGCCGACTACGCCGGCGTTCTGAGCGCCGCCGAACGCTTGCGCGGCGTCGCTCACCGTACGCCGGTCGTCACCTCGCGCACGCTCGACGCGCGCGTCGAAGGGCAAGTGTTTCTCAAGTGTGAGAATCTGCAGCGTATGGGCGCGTTTAAGTTTCGCGGAGCGTACAACCGGATCGCGCAATTGGCGCCGGGCGAGCGGGCCGGCGGTGTGGTCGCGTTCTCCAGCGGGAATCACGCGCAGGGCGTCGCACTGGCGGCCAAACTGCTCGGGGTGCCGGCGGTGATCGTGATGCCGGACGACGCGCCGGCGGCGAAGATTGCGGCGACGCGGGAGTACGGCGCGGAGACGATCTTCTACGACCGCGCAACGATGAACCGCGCGGAGATCGCCGATCGGATCGCGCGCGAGCGCGGCGCGACATTGGTTCGGCCCTACGATGATTCGGAGATCATCGTGGGCCAGGGAACCGCGGCGCTCGAGTTGTTGCAAGAGGCGGCCGATCTCGATGTGCTGCTAGCTCCCGTCGGCGGCGGCGGCCTATTATCGGGCAGCGCACTCGCCGCCGCCGCGCTGCGTCCCGGAATCGAGATCTACGGCGTCGAGCCCGAAGCCGGCGACGACTTCGCGCAATCGTTCGCGCGCGGCGAGCGCGTCGAGATCGCCGTTCCGAAGACGATCGCCGACGGTCAACAGACGACCTCGCCCGGCGAACTGACCTTCCCGATCGTCAAGCGGCTCTGCGCGGGCATCCTGACGGTCAGCGACGACGATCTGCGCGCGACGATGCGCTTCGCGTTCGAACGGCTGAAGCTCGTGATCGAGCCCAGCGGCGCATCGGCGTTAGCGGCCCTGCTCGCGGGCAAGCTCGAGCTGCGCGGCCGCCGGGCCGGCGTGATCGTCAGCGGAGGGAACGTCGATCCGGCGGCTTACGCGGCGATTATTTGTGGCGGTACGGCCGGCCGGGGAACATCGGCGTGAAGTGATAGACCGCTTCGGGCGCTACCGCGGGAAGCCCGAGCGCGGGCAGCAGGTCGTTGCGTAAGAAGAACGCGTTGATGACGTTGCAGTCGATCGCCACGAGACTGTATCCATTCCCTTGGTGCAAGTCGGTCATCGAGGAGAGACTCGCACCGAAGTAGGTCGTGTGATCCCAGCGGAAATCCGGATCGTAGGGCATCACCCAGCGCGCCGGCGGCGGGTAGAAGGGATTGATCTCGATCACGATCGCGCGCGGCCGGTACTCGGTGAGGATCTCTTGCGCGATCCAGTAGTCGTTGCCGTCGACGTCGATTGAGAGGAGATCGAGTTCGCGCGGTACGTCGGCCTCGGCGAGGATACGCCGGATGCCGGCCACGTCCACATAAGCGTGCACCGTGCGTACTTTGGGGAAGGCTTTGAATCGGCGCGCGAGTTGCGCGTAGCGCTCGGCATCGCCCTCGATGAGGACTCCGCGCCAGCCCGCGTGCCGCAACAGTTCCGCCGTGTTGCATTCGCGCCCATCTTCGACGCCGAACTCAACCGAGAAGTGGTTGGTCCTGCCGATCCGGCGGAAGACCTCGGCGATGATCCCGTCTTCGCCGTTCTGCGAAGAGTAGCAGGCCTCGTAGGCATTGAGCCCAGTGGCGCGGCTGCCCGTCGGCAAACAGTCCTTCTTGCGACGTCGCCGTTGACGCCGGCCGAAGAGACCTTGCAGCGGATTCATCGAGTCGGAGCATTCGGTCGCCGGCTACGCGGGCCCGCTTCGGAAGGACGGCTCGGGGGTTAGACCTTTGCGCCACGTCCCGTCAGCAGGTTGAAGACCAGCAAGATCAGGGCTATCACCAACAATATGTGGATGAGTCCGCCACCGATGTGAGCGATAAAGCCGATCAGCCAGAGCACGACCAGCAGGACGACGAGCGACCAAATCAATTGCATGCTCGCCCTGTACCCGGCTGCCCGGCTTTCTAACCTGGTCTGCGGCTGCCTGGTTTAGGCCGGCCGAAAGATGGTCAATATCTTGCCACGCTATTTCAACTACGGCTCGCCAAGGGGGAGACATGGACGCAATTTCGCTGCTCAAGCAAGACCACCGCGATGTGAAAGCACTTTTCCGGGAGTTTCAGGGGCTCGGCGACCGGGCTGAAAGCTCGCGTCAAAAACTCTTCGAAGCGATCGACGAAGCGCTGACGCTCCACACGAAGATTGAAGAACGGCTGCTCTATCCCGCGGTCAAAGAGCGCGCCCGCGCCAACAGCGACGAGCGCCTGAGCGTCCTCGAATCGTATGAAGAACACGCCGTCGTCAAGACGCTGCTGAAAGAGATCGAGAAGATCGATCCGTCGGACGAAACCTATCGTGCCAAGGTCAAAGTGGTGATCGACTGCGTCGAGCATCACGTCGAGGAAGAGGAAGAAAAAGGCGGTCTGTTCGATATCGCGCGCGAGCTGCTCGGCCAAGAAGCTCTCGAAGCGATGGCTGAGCAGATCGAAGCGATGAAAGAAAAGGCCGGCGTCTAAGGGGTCCGGCGATGGCACGATATTCGAAGAAGGCCGGAAAAAAGGTCGAACGCGCTATGCACGAGCGCAAAGTGGGTAAGCTCAAATCGGGGCGTTCGGGCAAGACGGTCAAGAGTCGCAAACAGGCGATCGCGATCGGGCTCTCCGAGGCTCGCGCCGAAGGCGACAAGGTTCCTTCCCGCAAGAAGACGACTCGCAAGAAATCGACTCGCAAGAAAACAACGCGAAAAAAGACGAGCGGGCGTAAAAAGTCAACCCGCAAGAAGTCGACGGCGCGTCGCAAGAAGTAAGGATCGTAAACATGGAGACGTCCAAGAACCGCTCGCCCGATGATGGCGCGTGGCAAAATGAGTTGACCGAAGAGGATGAAGCGGCGCCCGAGCAGCGCGACGACTCCGCCAAGAAACTGAAGATCGATCCCGACATCATAAATCAAGAGCCGGTGAAACCGGCGCAAGGGAAGGACGGAGCGGCTTAGGCTACGACGTCGCTTAGGCCCATGAGCGTACGGACGCGCTCGCGATCGGCGCGCAGTTCGGCGGCGCTGCCGGCGTAGACGATCTTGCCGCTATCGAGGACGTAGGCCCGGTCGGCGATTTTGAGCGCGAGCAGCGCGTTCTGCTCCACTAGCAGAATTGCAACGCCGCGCCCTTTCAACTCGCCTAAAATGCGATAAACTTCCTCAACCACCAAGGGCGCGAGCCCCTGTGAAGGTTCGTCGACGAGGAGCAGACGCGGATTCGAGACGAGCGCGCGTCCGATAGCGAGCATCTCTTGTTCGCCGCCCGAAAGCCGGCCGGCTTTGCGGCCGCGCAGCTCCGCGAGTTTGGGAAGGTGTTCGAGCACGCGTGCGATCGTCCAATCGCCGCTGCGGCCGGTCTCGGCCAACTGCAAGTTTTCGAGCGTCGTGAGGTCTTTGAACATGCGCCGCCCTTCCGGCACGTAACCTACGCCGAGGCGGGCAACTTTGTAAGCCGGCCAGCCCTCGATCGATGCGCCTTCGAAGCGGATCGAGCCCGAGCGCGGCGGCGTCAAACCCAAGATGCTGCGCATCGTCGTCGTCTTGCCCGCGCCGTTGAGGCCGAGCAGCGCCACAACCTCTCCCGCATTCACCGAGAGCGAGACATCGCGTAAGATGCTGATCTTGCCGTAGTTCGTGTTGAGCCCCGAGATATCGAGGAGCGCACCGGGCCGCTCAGACATGGTCCAGCGCCTCCTTACCAAGGTAGGCGTCGCGCACAATTTCATTTGCGGCGATCTCGCTCGGCGTCCCTTCGGCCAGAACCTTGCCGCGATCGAGGACGGTAATCCGTTCGGCGAGCGAGAGCACGACGCGCATGTTGTGTTCGACGAATAGGACGGTCAAGCCGAGCCGTTGCCGCAGATCGCGAATGACCGTGATGATGCGATCGGTCTCGGTCTCGGCGAGCCCGGCCATCGGCTCGTCGAGCAAGACCAGGCTTGGTTCGGTCGAGAGGCTCATGGCGATCTCACAGAGACGCTGGCCTCCGTGTGAAAGTTCCGCGACCAGCCGTTCCTTCGAACGGCCCAGGTTGACGAAACCAAGCAACTCGTCGACGCGATGCTCGAGTGTTTCGCGCTCTTCGCCGGCCGGTGGCCGCAGCCGGAACGCAACGCCGGCACGCGCGCGCACGCCGAGCATGACGTTCTCGCGTACCGTGAGTTCCGCAAAGACGCTCGGCGTCTGGAACGTACGCCCCATGCCGAGCACGATGCGTTTCCAGTTCGCCAAACGCGTGATCTCGCTGCCGCGATACGTTACGCGGCCGCTATCGGGGAAATAGAAGCCCGACAGCGTGTTGAAGAACGTGGTCTTGCCGGCGCCGTTGGGACCGATGACCGCGTGAATCGAACCCTCGCGTACGCCGATCGAAACCTCGTCGACCGCCTTCACGCCGCCGAAGAACTTCGAGACGCCGCGCGCCTCGAGCATCATCGCGCTATCCATGCGGTTCCGAATCCGCAGCGGCCGGCCGCGCATTCAGGCGCGCGAGCAGCGTGCCCAAAATTCCGCGCGGAAATGCCAGGACGCAGGCCACGAACAAGCCGCCCAAATAGAGTTGCCAGTACGAGGTTTGCGTCGAGATGATGTCTTTGCCAATCACGTAGATGAACGAGCCGACGAGCGACCCCCACACAGTTCCCGCGCCGCCGAGGATCATCATGAGCACGAAGAATCCCGACTGATGCCAGTCGAGTTCGAGCGGGTACGCGAAGTTGATCAACAGACCGAAGAGCGCTCCGCCTAAACCCGCCAGCGTCGCCGAGATGAGCAGCGCGACAAAGATGAACCGGTCGGTGTTGAGGCCGAGGTACCGGACGCGAGCCTCATTCTGCCGGATGGCGACGAGCGTTCGTCCGAACGGCGAGCGCACCACGGTTCGAAATGCGATGAGGCACCCGACGAACGCAGCCAGAGCGACGTAGAAAAACGTCGTCTCGTTGATCGCGTAGTGGCCCAGAACCAGCGGTCGCGGGAAGTTCATTCCGTCTTCGCCACCCGTGACGTCGGTGAAGCGGTATGCGACGAAATAGAAGACTTGGCCGAAGGCGATCGAGAGCAAGCCGAAGTAGATGCCGCGCCGGCGCAATAGGAACGGGGCGAGGATCAGGCCGCCGAGCAGCGCGGAGGCTGTCCCGATGATCACGGCGCCGATGAAGTCGACATGAAGATATTTCGCCGAAAGTGCGGCGCCGTACGCGCCCAGGCCGAAATACGCCGCATTTCCAAAGGCCGGCAGGCCCGTGTAACCGAGCAAGAGATTGACGCTCATGACCGCGAGCGCCGTGACGAGCACCTCGCTGACGATCGAGAGGTCGACGTGGATCAATGGGGAGAGATACGGTCCGGCGGCCAGGATCGCTACCACGACGATCCCGGCGATGAGTTCGGCGCGCGCCTTCAACCGAAGATACCTTCTTCGCCGAAGAGACCGCGGGGACGCACGAGCAGCACGATCGCCATCAGAATGTACATCGCGACTTCACTCGCCGCCGGGATGAAGAGCGTCGTCAACGAGATCGCCATTCCGATGAGTAGCCCACCGACGATGCTGCCGAAGAGACTCCCCATGCCGCCGATGATCACCGTGACGAACGCGGGCATCAGGAGTGCGTTTCCGCTGGTCGGCGAGAGGCCGAGCATGCCGGCGGCGAGGACGCCGGCGATCCCGGCCAACAGGATGCCGAGGCCGAAGTTTACGGCGTAGAGCACCTGGGTGTTCGTGCCGAGCGCGGCGATCATCTCGGTGTCTTGTACGGCCGCGCGCAAGCGTAGACCGAAACGCGTACGCGTCAGGAACAACGCCAGAGCGACGATCGCGACGATCAAGACACCGGCGATGAAGATGCGAAACGTTGGAAAGCTCATGAAACCCAACGCCGCCGCGCCTGCGAGCGCGGGCGGCGGCGAGAAGGGCACGCCGTTCGGTCCCCAGATCAGGCGAAATGCTTCCTCCGCCATCAGCGAGAGCCCGAACGTCATCAGCAGACTATAGAACGGTTCGCGTTTATAGAGCGGGCGCACCAGCCCACGCTCCACGAGCACGCCGACGATGACCACGATCAGAGGCGCCACGATGAGTGCAACCCAGAACGACATTCCGCGCTGCACCATCGTGTACGCCAGATAACCTGCGAGCGTCATGAAGCTGCCGTGCGCCATGTTGATGGTGCCGGTGAGGTTCATGATCAGGGAGAGTCCGATCGCCACGATCCCGTAGAACGCCCCTAATACCAGCCCGTTGAAGAGCTGCGGCGCGAGGTCGTGGGTCACGGCGAGTTTACGGGTAGCCCAGTTTGCAGACGAGCTCTTTCTGCGCAATCGTCTGCTCGACGGCTTCGGCCGCCTGGATGTCCGTTACGTCGAAGAGATCGAGCGGGTCGCCGGGCGTTCCGCTGGGACGAATCTTCGCCACCCACATCGGCCACATCAACTGGTGGTCTTCCTTACGGTAGTAGGCGCTGCCGTTGAAGATCGACGTGAAGTGCACGTTTTCGATCGCGCGCGCGACCTTAGCCGGATCGACCGATTTCGCATCGCGCATCGCGGTGAGCAGCCGGTCCGCAGTAACGTAACCGAAACAGTTGCGGGCGGTCGGCGGTTTGCCGTACCGTTTGATCGTATCGGCAACGAACTGATGCGCGGCCGCGTTGCCTTTACCGAGGGTCAGTTCGCTCTTGTAGTACCATTCGATGCCCCAGTAGCCTTGACGCGCCTCGGCCGGTAAACCGTAGAGCGATTCGAGTTCGACTTGCGGGCCGCCCACGGCGTACTTCTTGAGCAAGCCAAACTGATTCATCTGCTTGAGACAGTTCGTGTAGTCGTCGCCTTGCACGAGCACCAGGATGAGATCCGGTTTCGCGGCGTCGATCTTGGTGAGGTACGAACTGAAATCGGTCGTTCCCAGCGGCGTCAGTTCGTTGCCCACGATGGTGCCCCCGATTCTCGCCAGAACATCTTTGAAGCCGGTCTCGAGCGAATGGCCGTATGCGTAATCGGGCGTGATGAGGAACCACTTCTTGCCGAAGTGCTTCGCGAGCGTGTACCCCGTCGTGTGCGTCTCCATCCACGTGCTATGGCACGTGCGGAAAACGTTCCAGTGGCAACTCTTCCCCGTGACGTCGTCACTGTGACCGCCGGAATCCATGAACAACGTTCCAAGCGAGTTCGAGACACCTGAAACCGAGAGCGAAACGCCGCTCGAAACGGTGCCCATCAGTGCGACGACTTTATCCTGATTGACGAGTTTGCGCGCTTTCTGCGCCGCGACGCCAGGATCGTTCTGCTCGTCTTCCTTGACGATCTCGATCTTGCGCCCCATGACGCCGCCGCGCTTATTCCACATATCGATCGCCATGTCGAAACCGCGGGTCTCGTTCTCGGCCGGACCGGCGTAGACGCCCGTATAGGGTTCGAGTAAACCAAGTTTGATCGTGTCGGCGGCTTCTCCGAGCCTCGGAATGAAAGCCGGCACACCCATCGCCAGGCCGGCGACTCCGAGGCCGGCCCCTTTTACGAACGTGCGCCGATCGAAGGCGTTCTTAGCCACGGGACTCTCCCTTCGGCAAAAGCCAAAAGACATCAAAAATGACGGGAAGGCCGCTATGTTGCGACGCGCTGGCAATAAGTCCTTATGGCGAAATGATCTTAGGTGCCAAGCGCATCCAGCCAGGTTTCGCCTCCGCGGACGCTCGAAAGAGAGGCTTCGATGCCGCCTTTGACCCCTTGCTCGCTGAGCGCGCAACCATGATGCTCGTCCTCCCCGTTCTGAGAACTGTGGTCGGACTGATTTTCGTCGTCCTCGGCGTCCTCGAACTCGGCGGGCGCGGGGTATACACGGTGCAATTCGCGCAGGGATATATTCTCTTTCCGTTCTGGAGCGCCGTACTTGCCGGCGCGGTCGCCATCGCGGGCGGCGCGATGTTCGCGCTCGGGATCTGGACTCGGCTCGTGGGGGTGCCGCTGGCGCTGCTCGCGCTTGGAGCGGTCCTGAGCATCGGACGCGCCGAGGGCGGATGGTATCTGGGCGCGGCCGCGTTGCTCGTTATCGTGACGATCTTTTTCGCATGGCGAAGTGGCCGGCAGCCAGTCCGGTCGCCTGCGCGTCGCCCGGGGGCATCGTGAGCGACGGGGCCGATCGGGCGCTGGTCGTCGCCGCGCGCGCCGGTTCGCCGGACGCGTTCGCGTCGCTGGTCGATCGCTATCGCGCGCCGGTCGTCCGTCTGGCGTATCGCCTGACGCGCGATGCCGATGAAGCCAAGGATATCGCGCAAGATGCGTTTTTCCGCGCGTATCGTCGCCTGGCGGAGTTCCATCCCGATCGTCCCTTTTCGCGCTGGCTCTTCGTCATCGCGCGCAATGCGTCGCTCGATGCGCTGCGCCGTCGCCGGCGCGCGGCCGCGCACGGCCTCGACGTCGATCCGCAGCACGAACTCGGGCCCGAAGAGATCGCGCTGCGCAACGAAGAGGCGGAACGCGTTCGCGAGGCACTCGAAGCCTTGCCCGAACGCTATCGCCTGGTTCTCGAGCTGTATTACGTTAGCGGTCTGCGCTACCGCGAGATCGCCGAAGCGCTCGGGATTCCGATCGGCACCGTGAAGACGTTCCTTTCGCGCGCGAAGCGTCAATTACGCGAAGAACTCGAAGGCGCCGAGACGCCGCTCGCGGCGTAGCCCCCTAGCGCCGGCCCATCGAATAGAACTCGGCGTTCGGGCGCATGTCCATGAGCCCCGCCATGCGATTCGAAAAGCCGAAGAACGATGCGACCGCGGCGATATCCCAAATGTCGTCGTCGCTGAAACCGCCCGTTCGCAGAACGTCGAGTTCGGCGTCGCTTGCGGCGAAGCCGCGCTCGTTGACGCGGGATGCGAATGTTAACATCATGCGCCAGCGCGGCGTCAGATCGGCGGTGCGCCAGTTTGTCGTGATTTGGTCGGCGAGGATCGGGTCTTTCCCGAGCACGCGCAAGGCCGCGCCGTGCGACGTCACGCAGTAAAGGCAGAGATTCTCGACCGAGACCGCGACGACGATCGCCTCGCGCTCCGCGCGCGTAAGGCCGCTCTCACCCCGCATCAGCACGTCGTGATAGTGCATGAACGCGCGAAAGTGCTCGGGCCGCTTCGCGTACGCGCGAAACACGTTCGGTACGAAACCGATCTTCGCAAGATTCTTTTCGTAGATCTCGCGGATATCGTCCGGTAATTCGTTTTCGGCCGGCTCGCCGAAGCGCGAAGGCCGGTAGTTGTCTATGGGCACCAGCCAAGAGCATCGATGACGACATTTGACTGGCCATCAAACTTGTGATCGTCGCCGGAAAACGTGATCGACTTGATTCGCGCCGAGCCCGAAAGGACAAAGGTCTTCCCGGGGACATCGCTATAGCTGCGAATCTCGGCCTCGCTCACTTTCGCTACGGTGCTTGCGTCGGCGGCGAGCGCGATTGCCGTCCACGTTGGATTGGTCACGCCGCTCGGTCCCGCGTGCAGCGGTGCGCGCCTGAAGCTGAAGTTCAGAATGGTGCTCGCGAAGGTGAAGGTGTAGCTCACGGGATTCCCGTTCGCTTGTTTGATGATGTTCCGATCACCAACCGCCAGCAGGCCCTTGTCCAACTGCGCCCCTTCCCCGCCATAGTCCATGCCGTAGTCGATAATCAAGAGGCGACTTTCGGACGGATCCCACGTGAGCGTGATACCGGCTGCCCCGAAGAGCCTGGTAACCTCAGCGGTGCTGAGGCCGTTCTGGAGGCCTCGCGCGTCGGCGGCGAGGAAAGCGGGCACGAAGAACGGTGCGCCGGGGCAGGTTGTGTTCGACTGGGCGCGCGCGACCCCAGAATTGGCACCTACTGCTAGCATAAGGGCCACGACGACTGTTCCCGCTCTGAAACCCGATTGCATTGGATTGATCCCGTCACATACGCAAAGTTATTTGACCAAAAAGCCTGGTCTGACAGACTCTTGGAAAGAATAGCCGATGACGTCGACGATGTCTAGAAGCGCGCGCCGCACGCTGAAGCACTGCGAGCTAAGTGCGGCGGCGAATGGCTTGCCGAACGCGAGCGCAAGGTATCGATCCAGCTTCGACATCGTTACGACGTCGTTCAGGCTACAGCCAATGAGCCGAGGACCGCTCCGGCGGCGCGCAAACCGGGGATGCCGCTGACGCAGCCGCCGGGCGATGCGCCCGAACCGCAAAGATATAATCCGGCGACGCCGGTCGCGACCGGAAAGCGGTCACCCAAGATCTGGCCGGGCAGCAACTCGCCGTGAAAGATGTGGCCACCGGTCAATCCAAAGCGCGCTTCCAAATCTGGTGGCGCCAGTATTTGCCGCGCCTCGATCGCGTTCGGGAGGTTCGACGCGAACTGCGCAAGCGTCGCAACGATCGAATCCGCCGCGGCTTCGCGCTTCGTATCGTCCCAGACTCCGTCGCCGCGGTGGTACGGATAGTACTGCGCGAAAATCGAGAGCAGATGCTTTCCGGGCGGCGCGAGACTCGGGTCGGTCGGAGTCTGCATGAAACATTCCAGCATTGGAGCGTTCGAGACGCCTCCGCGGTGCGCGTCGTCGTGCGCCGCTTGCAAGTAGTCGATCGAGGGTGCGACGTGGATCGTCGCGCGGTGATGCAGTTGGGGCGTCACGCCGGGCCGCGCCGTGAAATCAGGCAACTCGCCGAGCGCGAGGTTCAGCTTCAAAGAAACGCCTTCGCTGCGCCACGATTTTAATTTTGACGCGATCGTCGGCGGAACTTCGCTTGCCGTGAGCAACTCGCCGAACGTCACGGACGGATGCGCGTTCGAGAGGATCGTATCCGCTTCGAATTCCGTCCCATCGTCGAGCGCGACACCGCTCACGCGGCCGTCGCGCACGAGGATTCGCGCGACCGGCGCGCCCGTGCGAAATTGCGCGCCTGCTCGACGCGCCGCGAGCGCGATCGCGCGCGAGACGGCTCCCATGCCGCCGCGCACGAAACCCCAGGCCCCTTGCGCGCCCATCGCGCGTCCGGCGTAATGATGCGCCAGCACATAGCCCGTGCCGGCATCGCGCGGCCCGGCGTACGTCCCGATCACGCCGTCGCTGGCGAGCGTCGCACGGAGGACCGGCGTGCGCACAAAACGCTCGACCAAGTCTGCGGCCGAGCCGGCCAGCGCGCGCTGCGTAGCGTCCTCGAAGCGCGCCGTGGCGGGATCGTCGAGGTCGAACGCGTCTGCCAGCGCGCTCCCCAATCGCGTCGCCTCGGCGTCGAACGCTTCAAAGCCCAGGATGTCGCGCCGATCGAACGAGCCGATCTCGAGCGCATTGTCGACTGCATCGCTTCCGAGCAAGAGCGATCGGCCGTCGAGCAACGGCGTGAACGACGCTGGTTCTTTACGATACGCGTGGTAGCCGAAGGCCGGCAGATTCAATTCGGCGATGATCTGCGGATGCAGCAGGCTGCAGACGTATGACGCGGTCGAGACGCTCCAGCCCGGCCACACCTCCTCGGTCACCGCCGCGCCGCCCAAGATTTCGCGCCGTTCGAGGACGAGGGTGCGCCGCCCGGCCCGGGCTAAGTACGCCGCCGCGACCAAGCCGTTATGGCCGCCGCCGATCACGATCGCGTCGTACCGCTCCATGTGGCGGCCTAGCGCATCCGCTTCACGGCCGTCTTAGGGCGATTCTTCGGTCCGAAGGGCGAGCCGGGAGCGAATTTGCGATCGCGCTTGATGTCGGTATCGACGTCGTCGCAGCCGATCGGCGTGAAAGCGCGGCAATCGGCCGGACGCCCTTCGTAGATGCCGCAGTAGAATTTTCCCGACCCGCTGCCCTTGAGGAAGATGCATTGGTCGGAAATGTCGTTGCCGACTTTCTTGAGGTAACCCACGACGAAACCGTCGGCCGAGATCCGGGGAACGACGTAGTCTGCGAACGCTTGGTCGTAGGACATCTCGAAGTA
>PLDY01000153.1:24073-34486 GCA_003136895.1 Candidatus Erabacter solicola
CAGCACTCGGCGCAGCCTGGCGGGCACGCCACGTTATCGGGCATATCCCGCTGGTGCTCGCGAGCAAGATCGATGACGGCGGCGATCGCCTTTACGAATTCGGGATCGTCGTTATACTTGTACGTCCACTCNNTCGATCTCGATCTCTTGGACGTTCTCCATTGGAACGAGATCGAGTCCATCGAGCTTGGCGGGCTGCCCGGTGCGCCGGGTGAACGACCGCAACTCTCGAAGCGCCGTGTGAGAGATGAGGTCGAGCGTGTCATTCATCTAGACCTCTTCGCGGAAAGTCCGTCCGGCCCCGCGCGGGGCGCCGTAACGTTCGGCGCGAAGCAAGCGTTACTCGGAGGCCGGAGGTCTGCCCCATGTCACGTAGCCCGTTCCGCGCAGCGGCGGCTCTCGCAATCCTTCTGCTGCCCCTAGGGGCCTTCGCCGCGAACGGCGATGCCGCGTTACGCGGCAATATCGTTGGCGCGTACGCTCAGATCCACTCGTACAAGATTACGGTGCTCGGCTCGGTGAAGTCGAGCGGCGTCTTCGTCGCGCCCAACCGTTATCAGATGTCGACCGAGTTCGACGGCAAGACCGTCAAGACGATCTTCATCGGGCGCAGCTATTGGATCTATAGCGACGGACATTGGCAGAAGTCCGACGACACCTCGAACACACTGGATTTCGATATCGAAGGTCTCTTGCGCAACGCGCAGACCGATAGGAAATCCGCTTTCGTGCGGCTGCCCGACACGACGCAGGGCGGGAAGAAGGTCGGCGCCTTCAAGTATTCGTTCAAGAGCGGATCGAGCAGTGGGACCGACGAGGTTTGCAACTTCGACCTAAAGAGCTACTTGGTGACGCGCTGCAAAGCCGACGAACTGACGATCCTGTACTCGGCCTACAACGATCCCGCGAACAAGGTGGGCGTTCCGAGGTAAGGCCTTAAGGCGCGTGCGCGGGTGCGTCGAGGCCGAGGGCGGTCATGATGCGTACGCCGGTTTCAAGTGCGGCTTCGTCGATATCGAACTTTCCGTGGTGGTGCGGAAACCCGCTGCGGTCGTTACC
Source organism: Candidatus Erabacter solicola (assembly GCA_003136895.1). GTDB lineage: Bacteria > Vulcanimicrobiota > Vulcanimicrobiia > Vulcanimicrobiales > Vulcanimicrobiaceae > Erabacter > Erabacter solicola. The sequence continues at coordinate 25,133 of PLDY01000153.1, forward strand.
GTGGCAGCCGACGACGAAATAGCACGCCGGGATCTTTTCGGCGAAGAACGAGAAGTCTTCGGCGCCCATGTGCTTCTCCGATGTGATCACGCGCTCGCTGCCGAATTCGCGTTCGGCGACGGAGCGCGCGTACTCGGTTTGCGCGGCATCGTTCGACGTGACCGGGTAGCGCCACAGGTACTCGAACTCGTACGTCGCGCCCGACGCTTCGCAGACGCCGCGCAGCACGCGCTCGATCCGCTCGGCCATCTTCTCGCGCACTTCGTGATTGAAGGCGCGCACGGTGCCCATCAGTTTGACCGTGCTCGGGATGACGTTGTGTGTCGTGCCGCCCGCAATTGCGCCGACGGTGACGACGGCCGGCTCGAGCGGATCGACTTGGCGGCTGACGACCTTTTGCACCGAAACGATGAACTCGGCGGCGACGAGGATCGGGTCGATCGAAAGATGCGGCGCGGCGCCGTGCCCGCCGTGACCGCGGATCGTGATCTCGATCGAATCGCTCGACGCGTAGAACGGCCCTTCGCGAAAGCCGAGCACTCCGGTCGGTAACTGTGAGAACAGGTGCAAACCGTACGCGCGCTCGATCTTGAAGCGCTCGAGCATCCCCTCCGCGACCATCGCGCGCGCGCCGCCCTTGCCTTCTTCGGCGGGCTGAAAGCACAGAACGAGCGTTCCCGCGATCTCGGTCTTGCGGCCGGCGAGGATCTCGGCGGCGCCGAGCAGCATCGCGACGTGACCGTCGTGCCCGCATGCGTGCATCTTGCCTGCGACCGTTGAGGCGTAGGGCGAGTCGACTTCTTCGGGGAGCGGCAGCGCGTCCATATCGGCGCGCAGCATGATCGTCTTGCCGGGATGGGTTCCGCGCAATATTCCGATCACGCCGGTGATCGCGATGCCCTCGTGAACCTCGTATCCCAAATCGCGCAGGCGGCGGGCCACGATGCCGGCCGTGCGCGTCTCCTCAAAACCGAGTTCGGGGTGGGCGTGCAGGTCGCGCCGGATCGCGACCACGGCCTCGAGCAGGCGTGGGGAAACTTCGAGAGTCGTCGACATGCCAGGTGCTTCAAGATGCCAGGTCGGCGGCCTTCAGAGCCGAAGCGCCAAACCATGAGCAAGACGATCGGCGTTGATTTAGGCGGTTCGCACGTCATGGCGGCTATCGTTGAAGACGGCGTCATCAAGGATCGGGCCGAGCAAGATATCGTCGACCACGCGTTCGACGTCGTCGTGCGTTCGGTCGTCGACGTGATTCGTTCCGTTACGGGCTCGGGCAAGAAGGATGGCGGCACGGCGATCGGCCTCGGCTCGCCCGGCAACGTCGATCTCGCGAGCGGAACGATCCGCTACTCGCCCAACTTCGGTTGGCACGACGCGCCGCTCGGCGCCAAGTTGCGCGAGAGTTTCGATCTGCCGGTCTACGTCGGCAACGACGCGCGTTGTGCGACGCTCGGCGAACATACCTACGGTTGCGGCCGCGGCACCGCCAACTTCGTCTTGCTGACGCTCGGCACGGGGATCGGCGGCGGAATCATCGCGGAGGGCACGCTCCTCATCGGAAACGGCGCGGGTGCGGGTGAGATCGGTCACCACCAAGTCCGCGCGACCGACGGATTCTATTGCAACTGCGGAAAGATCGGTTGCTTTGAGGCGCAAGCTTCGGGGACCGGACTGCTGCGCCACGCGATCGCGGTCGCGCCGTCGTTTCCGCGTAGCGAACTGGTCTCCGGAAAGCCCGAGAAACTCGGCTCGAAAGCCATTCGCAAGGCGGCCGAAGCCGGCGACGTGCACGCGCTTGCCGCGTGGAACCGCTATATCGACGACCTCGCGCGCGGTTTGGCGAACATCATCGCGTTCGTCAATCCCGAGATGATCGCACTCGGCGGTGGTCTCTCGAGCGCCGGCGACTTCATGTTGCACGCGGTCCGCCCGAAGGTCGAGGAACTGACGACGATGTCGCCGCGCGGCCAGACCAAGATCGTGGCCGCAGAACTCGGCAACGACGCGGGCGCGATCGGCGCCGCCGTCATGGCGGAGCGCGGCGGGCTCACCACCAGAGAGCGGACGTAGCGTTAGTTAGAGTGCGATGACCGCCGGGATCTGCGGCGGAGCGTCTTTGAGTTCGCCGAGCGCGATGCTCGAGATCAAAGCGGCGATACGCCGTGCGCTACCGCGCGGGGCGACCGTATTCTGATGGGTGCGCATCGTCTGCAGGCGACCGACGTTCGAGACGATGCGCCGAACCGAGCGAACGACGTCCGCGCTCGTGAGCGCGACGACGCCGATGCCGTTGGTACGGACGTACTCCAAATTCCCGCGCTCTTGGCCTGGGATGAAATCGTAGACCACGACCGGCACTTCGGCGACGCTCGCTTCGGCGATCGCGCCCGGCCCGGCTTTGGTGACGAGCAAGTCCGAAGCACGCATCAACTCGGGGACGTTGTTGCAGTACCCGAGGATCGTCATCGGCGTCGGCAGTGACGGTGCGAGTTCGTTCAACTTCGTGCGCAGCGGCGTGTTGCGGCCCGTCACGACCACAAGATGTAAGGGAAGTTTTGATTTTGCGAGCGCGAGCGTCGTCGGCAGCAGCTTTCCGCCGCCTTCACCGCCGGCCATCAAGAGCGCGATCGTCGTTTCGAGCGGCCAGCCCAGCTGTTTACGAATCTCGGCTTTTGTCTCCGAGACGTCTTCGAACTTGGGATGGACCGGATGGCCGAGCTGATAGATGCGCTCCGTCGGAATGCCGCGTTCCTTCGCGCGCTGATAGACTTCGCGCGCCGGGACGACGACCGCGTCGACCTCGGGAACCAGCCAGCCTTCGTGCACCTTCCCCAAATCCGTGATGACCGTGATGACCGGAACGTCCATCAAATCCGCGTCGGCGCGGGCGCGCAACGCGGCGTGATTGAGTAACGGGTGGACGGAGACGATCACATCGGGCTGGTATTCGAGGAAGAGACGTTTGAGCCGCTCGCGGTAGAGCGGCTCACAAAAACGGACGACGCTGCGGAAACGGCGTCGCCCGTTGGTGGCGTGATAGAGCGCGCCGTAGAGCGGAGGCGCAAATCGCAAGGCGGCGCTATATACCGGGCCGAGTTGTGAGAGCGGGAAGGTGCAGTGGGCGGCGACGTCTTCGATGCGGTGCTCCAAGTGCACCGGCTCGCCGTGCGGTCCGCTGACAACCTCGTCGAGTGCGGCGGTAATGGCGTTACATGCGCTGCGGTGGCCGCCGCCGGTATCTGAGATCAACAACAGGACCCGTTTGGTCATTAAGCCTCTACTACTTCCGCCGGCTACGCTTGTTGCGTGGTCCGAAGCATCCGCAACGCCCGGATCCGCTGAAGGCGCCGTAAAGCGGACCGGCGCCGACGCTGAAAAGCACGGGCATAGTTGAGAAATGCCCGAGCCGGCACATCATAAAAGCGGAAGATGTCGCCGAACTCAATATCGGGGTTTCGGTGGTGTCCATCGTGGTCCTCGGGCAAGACCATCCCGAAGGTCCGGGCCAAACGCACTAACCAGGCTGGGCTTTGGTAGCCGAGTTCGGTCGTGTGCCGCCACCAGACATGAATTTGCCCCAGCAAGAGGCCGAAGAGGGCGCCCGCGGCCGACCACATTGAGATCGGTACCAGCAGCGCCGCAATCGTCATATACGGGAGCGCCCCGAGCAGGCCGTCCAGCAGAATCTCGGGGTCCTTCGAAAGGACCGCGTGATCCCAGTACGAGCGGCTGCGGTCGTGGTGCGTCCGCAGGTGCAACTTGCCCCACAGATGCTGCGGAACGTGATAGAGGAACGTCGAGGCAAAATCGCCGACGAGTAAGACGATGAGGACCGAAACGAAGAACATCAACATGCCGTCGCCCTCATATACGATGCCGCCGAGCCATGCTCGCCGGTCGACCGGGCTCTGCCCTGATTCACTTACCTGATCTCCCTGATGACGCTCGTTAAGCGTCTTGGGCCGAGCGCGGGAACTCCCCTGCCCGGCCGAGCCGTGTGGGCGGTGCTGCTTGCCACGCTTCTTGCATGCGCCGCGGCCGCGCCTCAACAACCGTTATACCCGCGCCGGCGCCCGATAGTTCTGCCCAGTGCCCAAATTGACGATCTCAGGCTCGCGGCCATCAGCTGGCGCCTGCCCCTGGCGACCGAGAGCCTGCGGGGCATGCGACTTTTGTACGATGCGCGAGTTCCGGCCAAGCCCGCGCTGGCCGTCACCCGCTCGATCCTGCGCAGCAATCCGCGCCTCGATCCGCTCGATGCGCTGATCATGGCGACGCACGCGATCGGCATCGCGCGAGCCGCGGGCCTCGACTACGGATTTTTCTGCGCGACCTTGCTGCAAGAGTCCGGCTTCGATCCGTGGGCGCTTTCGAGTGCGGGTGCGGTCGGCATCGGGCAGTTCACGCTCGAAACTGCGGACGCATACGGCGTCGACCCGTTCGATTGGCGCGACGCGATGCGCGGCTCGGCGTCGTTACTCGGTAGTTACCTGCGCGAGTACGATGGGCGGTACGACGATCCGTATGCGGCGGCGTTGGCTGCGTATAACGCAGGGCCCGAAGCCGTCGCGCACTATCACGGCGTGCCCCCCTATCGCGAGACCAAAGAGTACATCGGTGACACTTATGACCGTTGGTCGCGAATCGTTCGCGACGTAACGGGTGCCGGAGCCCGGAGACTGTAATGTAGCAACTATGGAAACGACCGCCCTCGATCCATATCAATACTTGGAAGACGGTTCCGATCCGCGGACCGTCGCGTGGACTGTGGCTGAGAATGCGCGTTCGCGCGCGGCGCTCGATGCGATACCGGGACGCGCGCGCCTCGTGCGATCGTTCGGGGAGTTACTCGAGACCGGCACCCTCGGCGTAGCGCACGCGCGAGGCGGACGCGAGTTCTACGTCGCGCGGCGCGGACGTCAAGATCAAGCCGTGCTCTACGTCCGCGAAGGCGGCGTCGATCGGCTCCTGCTCGATCCGACGGCGCTCGATCCGTCGGGATTGACCGCACTCGATTGGTGGCACCCAAGTCCACAAGGCACGTACGTCGCATACGGTCTTTCACGCAACGGCGACGAGCGTAGCACGCTGTACTTGCTCGATGTCGCGCACGGATCGAAATTCGGCGAGACGATCCCGTATACGCGCTACTGCGCGCTCGCGTGGCTTCCTGACGAGCGCGGTTTTTACTACACGCGTTATGCCGCCGGTGCCGATTACGAACAACGCCTGTACCGCCACGAGCTCGGCGCCGCATGGCAAGACGATCCGCTCGTCTTCGGCCAAGGCCGCGCGCGTGAAGACATCCTCAGTCCCCAAGTTTCGGCAAACGGCCGCTGGCTGGTGGTCTCCGCTCTGCGCGGCTGGGTTTCGAACGAACTGTTCCTGGCGGATCTTCACGGGAAGGACCCGCGTGCGTTCGTCCCGATCGTCACCGGCCGCGATGCGCTCTACGACGTCGCGATCTCGGGCGATAAGCTGATCGTTCGCAGCAACGAACATGCGCCGCGGTACCGCTGTCTTGAAGTTGACTTGACCGATCCCGCGCCGGAACGGTGGCGCGAACTCGTTCCCGAACACGCCGAAGCAAAACTCGAAGCCGTCGGCGTCGCGCGCGGCGGGCTGCTGCTCTCGTACCTGCACGACGTCGTCTCGGTCTTGCACTATCGTCTCGACGATGGAACGACGACCTTGAATCCCGCAAACGCCGACTTTGGCGGGATGCAACTGGGTCCGAGCGTCGTGGCGCTTTCGGCGCACGAGGATTCGTCCGACGCCTATGCGTTGTCGGTCGGCTTTCTGCAAGGTCCGGCGGTTTCGCGCCTGCGTTTCGGAAGCGATGGCCTCGAAGTCGAACTCTGGGACGCGATCGATGGTCCGTTCGATCCCGAGGATTACACGATCGAACAGCATTGGTATCACTCCAAAGACGGCACGCNNTTCAATATCGCGATGACGCCGAGTTTCCAGCCGGCGATCTTGCCGTGGCTCGATTCGGGCGGCATCTACGCGATCGCCAACCTCCGCGGCGGCGGAGAGTTCGGCGAAGCCTGGCACCGCGCCGGAATGCGCGATCAGAAGCAGAACGTCTTCGACGATTTTGTCGCGGCGGCGGAATATCTAGGCAGTAGCCGCTTAGCGGATCCGGCGCGCATCGGCATTCTCGGCGGCAGTAACGGCGGCTTGCTGGTGGCCGCGGCGCTGGTACAGCGGCCGGAACTCTTCGCAGCGGCCGTCTGCGCGGTTCCGCTCTGCGACATGCTGCAGTATCATCGCTTCTTGATCGCGCGCCTCTGGATCTCGGAGTACGGCGATCCGGACGAGCCGGCCGACGCGTCGTTCCTGCGCGCCTATTCGCCCTACCACAATCTGCGAGAAAACATAGCCTACCCGGCGACGTTCCTGGTTACGGCTGAATCCGATACGCGTGTCGATCCGATGCACGCGCGAAAATTCGGCGCCAAGTTGCAGGCGGCAACGAACGGCGAAGATCCAATTCTCGTGTACATCGAAGCGCAGGCAGGGCACGGCATCGGTAAGCCACGCGCCAAACAGATTGAGGAGTTGGCGGATCGCTGGGCGTTTTTCGGGCGTTACTTAACGCGCTGACTCGTTTGGTCCGTCGAGTCCGGTCAGGCGAGCTCCGCTTTCAAGAAGGATTGAACGCGGGACCACGCGTCGGCGACTTCGTGTGAATTGAGCTTGGCCGAACTTTCGCGGAAGAAGGCGTGCCCGACGTTGGGATAGACCACGACCTCGTGTTCTTTGCCGGCGTCGGTCAGTCTGCGATCGATCCGTTCGACGGCGGAGGCCGGAATGTAATCGTCTTGTCCGCCGAAGAAGAGCAGAATCGGCGCGCGGACGTCGCTAGAGTCGGCCAGCGCTTCGGGTTCGCCGCTTGCCATTTGGTTCGCGATTGCGCCGCCGTAGAATGCGATCGCCGCCGTGACGCCGGGCATGGTCGCGCTCAGGAACGCGACGGTTCCGCCGTAGCAGAACCCGCAGGTCGCGATCTTGTCTTTGACCACAAAAGTCTGGGAATTGAGCCACGCGATTGCGCCGCCGATGTCGGCGCGCAGGTTGGCCCTGGTCACCCTGCCGGCAGCCGCGAACCCGCTCTGCAACCCTTCGGGCGTGTAGGGTTCATTGAGGGTCGGATGGGTGCGGTAATAGTAGTTAGGCGCCAGGGCTACGTAGCCGGCCGAGGCGAACAAGTCGGCGATCCGCTTGACCTCCCGGTTGACGCCGAAGATTTCTTGTAGAACGATGACCGCGGGTTTCGGATCGCCGCCCTCAAGGCGGGCCAGATAACACGGCATCGCAGTGCCGTCGACGACGATCGAGAGGTCCTGGCTAATCACGATGATCTCCTTAAAGGTTCTGGCCGCCGAGTGATCGTACCGGCACGCGACCAATTGACGCCAATCGGGGAGCGCTTCCTGCTCTCGCGCACGCCTCAGCCGGCTCAGACCGCATGGTTTGCCGATGACGTCCGAGCGGGCCTGGGAGCGAATCGCAAGCGCTTGTCCGCGCGCTACTTCTACGATGACCTCGGCTCGGCGCTCTTTGAAGCGATCACGTTTCTGCCCGAATACTATTTGACGCGCGCCGAAACCGAGATCCTCGAACGTCATGCCGGTGATATGTTAGACGCAGCCGGCGGGCCGCTCGAACTGGTCGAGTTCGGCAGCGGCAGCGCGCGCAAGACGCGCATTTTGATCGGCGAAGCATTGGACCGTCAGGAGCGCGTCGACTATCATCCGATCGATATCTCGCCGCACGCGCTGATCGATTCCTCGGCCGCGCTGGTCGCCGAATACAAACGTCTGTACGTAACGGCGTACGCGACCGATTACTTCGAACTCTTGGAATCGATGCGCTTGCGCACTTCGGAGCGCGTGCTGGCACTCTTTATGGGTTCGAACGTCGGCAACTACGAACCGCACGAGGCGGATAAGCTGTTGAGCGCGATGTCGGCTTCGTTCAAACCGGGTGACGGGCTGTTGCTCGGAACCGATTTGAAGAAACCCGCACACATTCTCGAGGCGGCCTACGGCGATCCAACCGGCGTGACTGCTGCCTTCAACAAGAACCTGCTGGGCCGCATCAACCGCGAACTCGGCGGCCACTTCGATCTCGATGGCTTCGAACACGTCGCGCGCTACGATGCGGTGCGCGGTTCGGTCGATTCGTTCTTGGTGGCGCGCCGCGGACAGGTCGTTGCGATCGACGCACTCGATATGACCGTGCGGTTCGTCACCGCGGAGACGATTCACACGGAGTCGTCGTACAAGTTTGCCGCCGAGGATGTCGCGCGGATGGCCGGGCGCAACGGGTTTCGCGTCGCCGGCCGCTGGACCGATTCACTCGGGCAGTTCGCGGTCAGCCTGCTGGAGATTTTGTAACGGCGTTGCCGCCCGTCATCGGGATCTCGACGTCGTATCCGAAGCTACGTGACGGCGCGATCGATCCGAACGCGGTGCAGTATGTCGAGGCCGTGCGCCGCGCCGGCGGTACGCCGGTTTTATTTGAGAACGATATCGCGCGGGTTGACGCGTACCTCGCCGAGGTCGATGGCATCGTCCTGAGCGGAGGCCGCGATATCGACCCGGCGCTTTACGGTGGCCGGCCACTTCAAGCGGTGCAAGCTCCGGATTCGGCGCGGGATGCGTTCGAACTGGTACTGGTCAAGGCCGTGCGCGAGCGGGGCATGCCGACGCTCTGCGTTTGCCGTGGCTTGCAGCTCGCTAACGTCGCGTTCGGTGGAACGTTGATCGAGGATCTCCCGCTCGAGTTGGGAGAACGCTACACGCTCGCGCACGAGCAGCGCAGCGAAGAGGGTCTCGAGCGGGAGGAATACCTGCCCGGGCATGACGTCCGCGTGACGCCCGGGAGCGCGCTCGCGTCACTGCTGGGGACGACCTCGTTCCCGAGCAACTCGATGCACCACCAAGCGGTGCGCGCCGTGGCGCCCGGACTTCGCGTGGTCGCGACGACCGATGACGGCGTGATCGAAGCGCTGGACGCCGAGTTCGAGCACCCGTTTTTCTTCGCGGTTCAATGGCACCCGGAGGCGTTGCCGGCGGAGGATTCGGTCAGCGTGAGTCTCTTTGGAGGGCTCATGCGCGCGGCGTCGGCGGCTCGTGCGAGCGTCGCTGCGCGCGGCTAGCGCTTTTTCAGTTCGCAGGTCGTAGCGTAGAACGAATCGCCGTTCGTGTTTAGGCCGATTGCGGGACCCGCGAGAAGATGGGCGTAGTAGTGCGCGAGCGAGCCGCCATGGAAGACAATCTTCCTCGAGGGATAGACGGTGAACGTTCCGCGCGTACCCGCCGACGAGTACGAATTGGGGCCGGT
>PLDY01000120.1 GCA_003136895.1 Candidatus Erabacter solicola
TATATTTGTCGGGACCCGCAGGCTGATCCGAGAGCACCCACACTGATCCTGGGCCCACTGCAACGGAACTCGCCGTACCAGGGATTTGCATGTAGTTCAGGCCCTGAATATCGCCCTGAGTCTTGCGCGGCGTCGCCGACTGCATCACGCTAGCCGGCAGAATAGCCGTCTTGGCCATTGGCGCGGGAGCAATCGAGCCCGGAGATACCGACTTCGGCGTATCCAAGTGCACGAAACTGGCGGATGGCGTCTGGCGCACTGACGACGTGGAGCACGCCGCAACAAGCAGACTCGAGATAAATGCGAGGGCGACAATGCAAGAACGCCAGCTGCTCATGGAGCGGCTCCTACGGAAACACCAAACCGTGCCAGGGGGCTTATACAAACGAAGGCAACCCACCCCTCTGCACTAATCCGAAACGAGGAGCTGGCCTCTGCGAACTAACCCATCATGAAAGTTTGGCGCGTTCCGCTCAGCCTCGGGATCTCGTGCGGCCTGCTGGCCTTGTTCGATGCGGCGCTATTCTGGTCGCCGCTCTATCACGGGTTCCTCGCCCCGGATTCCACGACCGGCTCGTTCGAGGCGGCGATCGCCCGCGTCCAAGCGGTGCCGCAAGCGCCGGCGAGCGACGTCCTCGTCCTCGGCGACTCGCGCATCTACAACGGGCTCGATTCGGCGCTCGCCGGACGCGCATCTCACGGCTTGCGCTTCATTGATGGCTCGGTGCCGGGTACGACGCCGCGCTGCTGGCCCTTCTTCATTCGCGCCGTCGATCCGCACGCGGACCGTTTTCGCGCCGTGCTGGTTCCGGTCGATACGTACAACGATGACGACAGCGCGCTTGGCAGCCTCGACGGCAACGATCGGCCGTTCGATCTTCGCTATATCGCGTACCGCGTCGGCTTCGGCGATGCATGGCCGCTGGCATCGACCTTCGGCGATTGGCGAACGCGGCCGAACGTCGCCCTCGATCTGTGGACGCGCGGCCCGCTCCTCCGGAGCGATCTGCAGGCGCTGCTAGCTGATCCCGCAACCCGCGCGCGCGAAGTAGAGGCGGCGAACGACGCCCCGAACATACCGCACGAACGCGCCGGATCGCTGGCGGGTTTGAACATCGACTTCGCGCGAAACCGTATCGCGTTTCCGGCAAGCATCCCGCCGAGCGAGCGCGATGCGATCGCGCAGAACGTGCTGCACGTGCCGGCCGCGCGTCCGTCGTATGCCGCCTATCGTCGCGAATGGCTCGGTGAAATCGTCCAGCGTTATCGCAGCAGCGGAACGCTCGTTGTGTTTGCGCGGATTCCGGCGCGGCCCGCGCATCGGACCGCGACGAACGGCCCACCCGCGGGTTCGCTCGCCGAGCTCGGCTCGTTAGCGAACGTGCGCATCGTTCCGCAAGGAAAGTACGTCGCGCTCGAGCGCCCCGACCTATTCGCCGATCACGATCATCTCAACTCGGCCGGGCGCGAGCGTTTCAGCGCGCTGCTCGGCACCGACGTCGCCGCAGCGTTGCGTCAACCCGCTCAATCCTTTCGAATCACGGCAACCGCGACGCCCGCGCCGGCGCCCCGCTTTCATCCGAACGTGTGGCTCGGCATCGGCACGCCGTTGAAATTCCAGTCGTCCGAATACATCGTGTTCCTCGCGCTGCTGGCGCTTCTGTTCTATTCGCTGCCGCGCGGCGCGGGACGCGTGCTCTTGCTCGTGGCGAGCTGGTACTTCTACGCGCGCTGGAACGCGTGGTATCTCGTCTTTCTGCTCGGTTTGACCGTGAGCGACTACCTGGTCGCCCTCGCGCTGGAACGAGCCGGAGACTCGTCGCGGCGTCCGCTGCTCGCGGCCGGGATAGCGGCGAACCTCGCCTTTCTCGGCGTCTTCAAGTACGCAAATTTCACGACCGGTTCGCTCGCCGCGCTGCTCGGCCTACAGCACGACCCGTGGCTCGTGAACTGGATCGTGCCGATCGGCATCAGTTTTCATACGTTCCAGAGCCTATCGTATCTGATCGACGTTTACCGGGGTGAGATCAAAGCGGTGCGCTCGCCGCTCGACTACGCACTCTACATCGCGTTCTTTCCACAGCTGCTCGCCGGACCGATCGTTCGGGCCAAACGCTTTTTCGGCGAACTCTATAACTGGCAACGGCCCGGAGGCGATGCCGTCCTGCGCGGCCTCGCTGAGATCGCGCTCGGATTGGTCAAAAAATCCGCGATCGCAGACCAACTCGCGGGTGTCGCCGATGCGTACTTCGCGAACCCCGCGGCGCACCCGGGGGCGCCCGCAGCCTGGAGCGGCATCCTCGCGTTCTCGCTGCAGATCTACTTCGATTTTTCCGGCTACAGCGATATCGCGATCGGCAGCGCGCGGCTGCTCGGGTTCGATTTTCCCGCAAACTTCCGCCGGCCGTACTTGGCGACGAGTCTGACCGAATTCTGGCGGCGCTGGCACATCTCGCTCTCAACGTGGTTGCGCGACTACCTCTATATCCCACTCGGCGGCAACCGCTTCGGGGCGGCCCGTACGTACTTTAGTCTGATGATCACGATGCTGCTCGGAGGGCTGTGGCATGGACCCAACTGGACCTTCATCGGCTGGGGCGGCTACCACGGCGCGCTGCTCTCGGCCGAACGAGCCCGAGGCATCGGACGCGGCGACGATGCTCCGGCCGGGTTTGCCTGGGCCGCGCGCGTCGTGGTGACGTTCACGCTCGTTTCGCTCGGCTGGATCCTCTTCCGTTCCCAGACGTTCGGCGAAGCGCTCGGCATCGCCGGCGCGGCCTTCGGCGGCGGCGCGGGTCCCTGGCTCCTGGCCCCGTGGCAGCTGTTCCCGGTCGGCGTCGCCTTGGCCGTCGCGATCGCCCAAGAGCGCGGCTGGGACGTCGCCCCGCTGCGAGGCTCGCCCCTCGTCTATGGCGGCACCCTCGCAGTGCTGCTGCTCGGCTTCCAACTGCTCGCGCCGACCGGCGGATCGCCGCCGTTCCTGTACTTCAAGTTTTAGGACGACGGGGTTGTCCGGAACGATGCGCGAACGGCCTGCGTTGGCTTTTTATACCGTCCCCACCAGTGAGGCAGCTTGAACTACCGTCGTCATCGCACCGGCATCCTGGCAGTCGCGGGCCTCGCATTGGCCGTCGCTTTCAGCGGCGGAACGGGCGTGCACGCGCAGACCCCGCCGCCTCCGCCGGTTCCGAACCCATCGGCCACACCGCTGCCCACGCCGACGGCCCGATTGAATCCGGTCCCGACCGCGACCCCGGTTCCGCCCCCCACGGCTTCGCCCGCACCACCCCGCGGACGCCGCGGACGACCGGCACCATCGGGCACGAGTTCACCGGAACCGACCCCCACGCCGACCTCGCCCGCGTTCGCGACGCTCGACGGCTCGTGGGAGATGCAGCTGCAGTACATCGACCACACGACGTACTCATATCTCAATATCAAGCAAACCGCTAATACGATAAGTGGCACCTGGCGCGTTGGTAATAAGGAGAGCCCGTTCGAAGGCACCTACGACGGACGGCTCTTCCGCATGGTCGCGAAGACGCCCGACGGGAACGTGACGCTCTCCGGCTACGTGGAAGGCGCGAGCGATATGGTCGGACTCGTCGATTTCGGCAAGCCCAATACGTCGCCAACCGCGTTCACCGCCGAGCACCGCCTCGCCCCGGGCAAGCTCCTCAAGAAATACTAAGCCAGGCGGTTCGCACATGAGCGATCACGTCTTCGGTTTCCGCACGCGCGCTCTGCATGCCGGCACGCCGCCGGATCCGGCAACGGGCGCGCGCGCCATGCCGATCTATCTCTCGTCCAGTTTCGTCTTCGATTCGACCGAACACGCGGCCGAACTCTTTGCGCTGCGTACCTACGGAAATATCTATAGCCGCATCGGCAATCCGACGGTCGCCGCGTTCGAAGAGCGCATGGCGAGCCTCGAGGGCGCTCTCGGCGCGGTCGCGACCGCGAGCGGACTCTCCGCGCAACTGATGACGATTCTCGCGCTCGCGCAAGCCGGCGATCATATCGTTGCGAGCGCCAGCCTCTACGGCGGAACCGTCACGCAATTTACCGTGACGCTCAAACGCATGGGCATTGAGTGCACGCTGGTCGGGGGCGACGATCTGAGCGCGGTGCGCGCGGCGATCACCCCATCCACGAAGGTGCTCTTTACCGAGACGATCGGCAACCCGCTC
>PLDY01000108.1 GCA_003136895.1 Candidatus Erabacter solicola
AGCCGCCGAAAGCCGAATCGCCGCCGGCCGAGTAAGGAGGAAGCAAAGAAAGACCACGCCGTCCGACGAATCGCGACGGCCAGCGCGTTTGCGTAGTTTGCGAATCGCGCCGGGCTGGCGGGGCCCTGGCCGCCGGGCGCGCGGCCTCTCGACTAAGGACTCGGCCCTCCTCAGGCGAAAGGACCACTGCATGACGAACGAAGTCGTCCCCCCAGGCAGCGCGTTGCAAGAGGAACAGCAGGCGCTACTCGCTCGCGTCTATGATGAGCCGACCACGGCCTCGGTGCTTCGAGCCCTAGAAGGCCTCTACTCCCAGTTTCCGGCGGCCATGGCGTACCCGACGTTAACCACGACGTTCGGGACCGGCACGAACTCCAACAGCTAGAGGCCGTGCCTGGCTGGGGCGAAATCCTAAAGGAAATTCAGGATTCCGCAAAGCTGCGGAACGGCCAGCCCGACAACGATGGCATTCGTCGACGCTACCTGCAAAGACTGTCCGCAAAAACCGGCCGCAGCACGATCCTGTACGCGACGGCTTGGACAATAAAACAAGGCGGCGGCGACATGTCAATCAACCTGATGGACATGGAAGGCCTAATGGAAGTTTGTCGGGGTCTTCCGGGGCCAAAGCTCGATATTATTCTGCATAGCCCCGGCGGCACTGCCGAGGCGGCCGCAAGTATCGTCCATTATCTCCGACAAAAATATAACGACATTCGCGTATTTGTACCGCTCGCCGCCATGTCGGCTGCGACGATGTGGGCGATGTCTGCTAATCGCATCGTGATGGGCAAGCACTCGCAACTCGGGCCAATCGATCCACAGGTTTCCTTCAGCCAAGGTGGCCAGATCATGCTGGTCCCGGCGCGTACCATCCTGGATCAATTTGAACAAATAAAGAAAGAGATCGCAGCGAACCCCGCATCCTTAGGAGCCTGGGCTCCTATCATCCCTCAATACGGTCCTGGTTTGTTGCAAATGTGCGAAACAGCGCACGCCCTATCGAAAGGCCTTGTGCGCGATTGGCTCAAGACCTATATGTTTGCGGATCATCCAAAACCCGCGCGAAAGGCCGAGGGTGTAGCCAAGTTTTTCGGCGACTTTAAGCAGCACAAGTCGCACGGCGTTGGCATTTTCCGCGACATTGCAAAGAGCAAGGGGCTTGTCGTCGACGATTTAGAGGCCGACCAGAAATTGCAAGACGCCGTGCTTAGCGTGTTTCACGCGACAATGCTAACGTTCAACTTGACAGCGTGTATCAAGCTCATTGAAAACAATATCGATCACGGATTCTACGTTTTGGCCCAGCCGGTATTCACGCAGCAACTCATGGCGCAACCACAGCCGCCGCAGCAGGCGCAACCCCAAAAACTAACTTTGTAAAATATCTAGAAATTGTCGGCATTTGAGACTTGCGCAACGGCGAACGTTCCTGGGTATATCCGTCGCCTTTTTCAAGAACTAGACTGACAGTTGAATCAGGTATCGAGTCTGCAAACGCGTTACTAAACCAAGATGTGTTTAGGGTGCTGAATGAAGATGGGGAAGAGATTGAGGGGAAGTTAGGTTTGCCATTAGTTTGGAACTTTGACGAGTTGCGTCTACGACAAATGATTTGGACATTCCGAGAAGACATGGATCGTTTAAGCGAGGCTTCGCTTGAGGCCGCTCGGACTCGGGGCGTTGAAGCCGCGCGGCGTATGAAGACCGTTTTTGAGCCATATCTCAAAGCAGCGTTTGATAAATCACAAGTACGGCAATAACAGCACGCGTTTCCGGACGATACACATTCGCTACACAAACCGCGTGGGATTTGCCGAAATGGGGCGAAACGGCGTGGGACGGCTATGTGCCGAACAACTAGACGTAGCGGGACTTTGTGGGATTTCATGAGACAACGCGAGACAGCCTAAGCACAACCTACACTTTCCCGCCAAATTACGGATGACGCCAGCGTACTGTTATTTCACTGCGTCACCGTGACGCCGATCTCCGGTTGCAATCTGGTTGCAGTCGGCTGCAACCACGTGTACCCACAGGCGACCCGTGACGACCTCAGCGCCGCGGCTTTGAGCACCGCTGCGACCGCTCGCGACCCCCAACAACCCCTACTTAACCGATTCAAATCCTGGCCCCGCAACCATTTTCAAGCCCGCTACGGCGGGCTTTTTTCTTTGCCGCCCAGGTCGTGTGGCACGGTTGTGGCACGGACCTTTGTGAAAGGCCCTCGCCAATGGCGTCGCGGAGCGCGTGATCGAGGCTCCGCTTTGATCGAACCGACGGTCGGAACGATATACAGTCGAACAATCGCTGCGTAAAACTCGAAGGTGCGCGCTGCGACCCGGTGTCGAGTACCCGCCAGCCAGTGCTCGCAAAGTACGGCGACCGTCAAGCGTCCGACCATGACGTGGCCGCCCGTCTCGACCTCGTGTAGCAGTTCACGACTCCGGCGTTGAGCGTCGGCCTTCGTGCCGCGTATCGTCTCGCGACGTCTGACGGCGTCGCCCATCAGCCGTTCCGGGCAATTCGACGCGAATGTACCAAGTGCCGGGGCGGCGTCCCCGCGAGATGTGCCCTTTCACGACTTGCCCCAACCGATTCGACGACGTCTCATTTTCGGTGGCGTAAGGTACCTATTCAACGCTGCCGCCAAGAAACTCTCGCAGCGCCGCCTTCGTTATCAGGAACTTCTGGCCAACGCGGACACTCTTGATCGCCTGCGCTTTAAGCGCGTCGTATACCGCATTTCGACCCATTGGAAGAAACGCCATCAGGTCTTGGGCGTCAGAACGTCCGGCAGATCGGAAAAACGTGGATTAGCCACTTCTTTGCCTTGTAACATCGCACTTGCTTTCCGGCAACATGGGTCCGCTACTAATAGGGAAACGGCACTTTTAGCATGGTCGATAATAACTCGTCGCGAATCTCAGACGGGTGACGTGGCACTTCTGGCAGCGTCTGGGTTTCCGTTTCATGTTCGCGTACGTCGTTCTTTACTGCGCGCCGTTTCCGCTGGGCTTCATACCTCTTGCGCGGCTCGAGGAGGCGTACTCGTGGCCGTGGCAGGTGCTGGTGGCCTGGGCCGGCAGCAACGTATTCCACCTCGCCGAACCCGTACGCCATACGCAAACTGGCAGCGGCGACGCGACGTACAACTACGTGTTGCTGGTCTGCATGCTCGCGATCGCCGTCCTCGCAACCGCCGTGTGGTCAATCTTCGATCAACGTAGCGCAGGTTATCCAACTCTAGCTCGTTGGCTTCGCCTCTATATACGCTTTTGGCTCGCTTCGGCGATGATCAGTTACGGACTGGACAAGGTCTTCGTAACGCAATTCCCGGCACCGTTTCTCTGGAAATACACAGAGCCGTACGGTGCGGCCTCGCCAATGGGCTTGCTCTGGATGTTCATGAGCTCGTCACCGGCGTACACGATCTTTGCTGGCTCCATCGAATCCGCGGCAGGCCTCTTGCTCCTCTGGCCACGCTCTGCCGTTGCGGGTGGGCTCCTGGCCGCAGCCGCCTTGGGTAACATCGTTGCACTCAATTTGTCCTACGACGTTCCCGTCAAACTATACTCATTCCACCTCCTGCTGGCGGCGTTCATCGTACTGGGGCCAAATCTCAAAGCAGTTACGGACTTTCTCCTGCGGGCACAACCGGCACACATTGATGAGGATATCCCGCCGGTGTCGCGTCCTGCGCAACGCCGGGCGCTTGTCGCGATGCAGGCTCTCGTAGCCATGGCATTTGTCGTCTCGTCGCTGCAAGGGGTACTCGCCGAACGAGCGATACTAGCGCAGAAGCCAGTCCTCTACGGTGTCTGGAAGGTCGAAGATTTCTCGGTCAACGGCAAATCGCTCGCGGCGAAGCCCGTTGGCGGCTCCCGCTGGAAACGCGTCGTCATCGACGCCCTCTATGGAAAGGCGGTGATCCAGATCGAAACGCTCGTGGGAGCTCCCCGGCGCGGTCTCGCATCAGTGGATCCGAAGACCCAGAAGATTGTGCTCTATGGCTATGGCAGGGACACGCCAAAGGAAGAACTCTCGTATGCGTTCCAGCGTTCCGCTCCGAACGACATCGTCATATGGGGCAAGTATCAAGGGCAGACGATCCGCGCGAAGCTGCACTTGCTAGGCCCGAAAGCGTTTCCGCTCAACGCTCGCGGCTTTCACTGGGTCAACGAATACCCGTACAACCTTTGACGCCGCTCTGAGCTGCTGAGCGGCGCTAGGGCGCCCCGGCAAATCTGGAGATCAAAGACTAGCAAGGTCTTCTTGCAGGATCACGTTGGTCATCGCGGCTGATTATGCACAGAGGACGATCGCCTGGAATTCGCTCCTCATCCGACACGTAGCTGCACATTCTGCGCTGCTGCACATCACATGTCGACGGGCTGCGTGAAAGGTCGCGCGCGATCTCCCGAGAAGAGGGTCTCCGAATTTCAGGGCGTTAGGGGCCGCATCTGGACGTATGCCGGCTTGACATGGTTCTTGCAAACAAGTAATACGGAATCTGCTGCGGAAAACGGAAGTCGACGAAGTTAATTTCCATTTGTTGCAGAGTAGTCAGCCCGAAATGAAGTGGTGCTTCATTCTTGATTTGCTGAAGATACACGCGCCCACCGAGGAGGGCGTAGGACGCAACCCATCGCGCGCGATCGTACGGTTCGCCGTCGGAAATGCCGTCGACGATGAGTTTTTTGGTCACGTAGTTATCCTTCGACACCCAAAGCTCTCGTAACCGTAAACGCTTTTGATCGTGCAGCGGCGTCAGCCTCAAGTGATACACGCTTTCGTCGGCATCCGGCTCGTCATTTACGAGTTCGATCACGTAATCGCGCGCGACGGCTTGGATCCGGCCGATCTCGGGCGGCGCCGATGCACCGGGCGAAGGAGTCTCATGACTGTCCAGGTCCCCGAGAACGTGTGACGCATTCGAGCGTAAGAGCCCGAACGATTCAGCTGCTTGAATCGTCGGGTCTTCCACGAAGATCGGCTCTGCGTTGGAATTGGTGTCGAATATCTTGAGTCCGAACGCCGGGATGCACAACGGCGTGCCCTTGAGGCGCTTCTCGTCGTCATCGGGAACGACGAGGCGTCTCACAACGAAACGCTGATCAGACTTTCTGTAGTAGGCTTCCCACCAATTATCCCAATGTCGGGATCCATTTGCGATACGAAGGAGAATGCCGTAAGACAGAAACGGCGCTTCGGTTCTGGCTTGCCATGCATTGCGCGCCTGTGCAAAGACACGCTCCGCCTCCGAATCTGATGTAATGGCCAACGAAGTCGGGCTGGCGTGCGACGGACGTGCAGATGCAGCTAAGACCAGCATGAGTGACGTCGCGAGACGAAGTGTGTGTCCAATATTGATCGCCAGCATTCTGTCGACTTTCTCCACCCTCAAGTCCCCCCGAGTGATTACTTGACTGCGGACCGTTTACTCGCCAGACGCGATGCCTCGTTCCCCGACAAGCGCGTGTAGTGGACGGCGGCACGCGGCCATTCACCCTAGAGCGGTTCGCGCCGCTTTTCCTGCTGGACACGATCATTGGACACCTTTGCCTATTCTCTACGGTTAGGCCCGCGCGGGGGTGCATCAGTGAATCTTGGACTAGCGGACGAGACCAATGACGTCCAACCACCGCTGGCGATTCTTTCCGGCGGACCGAGATATGGGACGGAGCCTCAAGACCGGGTTCTTACCTTCGAGATTCATGCAGCCGACCTGCGAAACGGCAAAGTGCAATGGAAATACACATTTGCGCCGGACTACGATCAGAACTTCGCTCGCTTTTACACAAAGAACATCAGGGACTTGTGCACTGGGGCATGCGGTTGGCGCTCGATTGGGATAGAAAGAAAGTCGGTCTACGTGGCCGTTTACGGCGTGCGGGTCTATCGCTATAGACTCGGTCCGGGCCATTCGCAGCATCCACTCCTCGTATCTGATGAGGGACGGTATATTGGAGGCCCTTATCGTGGCGCAATCTATGTCGCTCGTAACGACGGCATATGGATGATTCGGCCTCGCGCGCATTCGATCGAATCGATGCTCATAGTTCAGTCATTGTCGCCATTCAGGGTGATCACGATTTCCGGAAAAACGGCGTACATCGGCTTCGCTGATGGCAACTTGCGTGGCGTTGACGTGGACGACGGGCACACCGTCCTGGACGCTGGGACCTGCCCGATCACCCGGATTTCGGTCAGCTCAACAAGAGTGTATGCCGTCTGCGCCCTCGACGCGAGTCACTGGCGCGTAGTCGCGTTCCCACGGAGCTAGGCGCCGAAGGTTCCCGCCACGATCGCAACGGTTATAGAATCGGCCAGATAATCACAGATGAAAACTCGACGGACCCGATCTCAATCTCGGCGCCTGCCGGGACGGGCTCACGAAGTCATTCGCTGTTACAGGTTCACGTCACGTCAGCGTTGCACGGTTGTGGCACGGACTATTTGTCAAGCGACGATATCCGCGGCTCGACGATCGCGCAATTGACGTCGGTGTTTTCGTCTCCGCCATGAGATCTAAGTCGCGCTCGCGTTGACGAGGGCGTAGTTCGTGCTACGTCCGCCGCCTGCTTCTTTTTTTAGGATGCCGAAGTTGATGAGTCCCTCGATATCGCGAAGCGCCGTGTCCGCCGAACATTTGGCGATCTTCGCCCATTTGGATGAGGTGAGCTTACCCTCGTAGGCGTCGAGTAACTTGTTGACCATCAGCCGTTGCCGGTCGTTCAGGGGCGCGGTTCGATGCTGCTCCCAGAATTGCGCCTTGGCCAATATGCCCGCTAGTTCTGCTTCCGCGCCTTCGAACGCGCGACGAAGACAGTCGAGAAACCATTCCACCCAGGGCGTGATTACCAGATTGCCTTTTTGCGTCGCTTCGAGCAGTCTGTAGTAATCGTTCCGCTCCTCTCGAATTTGCGCCGACATGCTGTAGAAGCGTTGCGAACTCCGCTCCGAGCGCGCCAGTAAGAGATCAGTGAGCGCACGTGCGATACGTCCATTGCCGTCTTCGAACGGATGAATGGTCACGAACCATAAATGCGCGATCGCAGCCTTAAGGACCAGATCTATATCTTCGGCGCTGTTGAACCAACGCAGAAAGGCGCGCATTTCCGCCTCGACGCGCGAGGCGGAGGGGGCCTGATAATGGACTTTCTCTCGGCCAATCGGCCCCGAGACGACCTGCATTGGTCCCGCCGCGTCTTTCCGCCATGCGCCGACCGTGATTTTGCTCATGCCGCTGTGCCCTGTCGGGAACAAAGCCGCGTGCCAGGCGAAGAGGCGCGCCTTGGTCAGCGGCTCATCATACTTTTGCGTCGCATCGAGCATCATCTCGACGACGCCCTCGACGTTGCGGTCTGCGGGGGTTAGCGCCCCGATATCGATGCCGAGCCGGCGAGCGATCGACGACCGCACCTGGTCACGGTCGAGCTTCTCACCTTCGATCTCGTTCGATTTGAGAATCTCTTCAGTTAGGCTTTGGAGCGTCGCCTCGGCCCGCAGCAAGAATCCGAGCCCCTCCATGCGGCCGAGTAGGCGACCCTGTAGATGGCGAACGGTGGCCAGGCGACCGGTCAGCTTTTCTTGGTCCAGTCGAAAATGGGGCCAAGTGTCGAGTTCGTGGATGTATTGAGCCATAATCACCGCTTCCTTTGCGGAGATTATGCCTTTTATTCGCCGCAGAGTAAATCCTTTTTCTCCGCTTCTGATGCGGAGAATAGGTCGCTAATCTCCGCAACGGGGCCCGGCGGTTTGATTTGGATGAACCTCTCCGAAGCCTGATGTGGGCCTGAGCCGGGCATTAAGGCTTTGTTCATCAATATATGTCCTTGCCAGGTTGATTTGTTCATATATATCTGTTATTGTTCAGGCAGTTAGGACACTTATATATGAACGACATTCAAGCTGCCCTTGCCCGTAAGCAATTGGAACGGCGCCTTGCACCGCTCCGAGATATAACGCTCGTTGCTCCCCCCAAAGGCTGGATCAAAGCCATTCGAGAGTCCCTGGGCATGACCGCCCGCCAACTCGCCGCCCGCATGGGCGTTGCACCCTCGCGTATCCCGGCCATCGAGAAAGCGGAAGTTACCGGTGCGACCACGTTGAGGACGCTGCGNNCTGCGCGAGCGCGCGATGCAAAAGGCGCGGAAGGACGTCGCGCGCCTCGATCACACCATGCGCCTTGAAAATCAAGCGCTTCTCAAATCCGATCTCGACGCCGAACAGCAGCGCACGATCGACCTCATCCTATCCGGCTCGCTACGGGGCCTGTGGGACGAGGAACGTGATCATAATGCCTGATCCTCTGTTCGATCGTGATGATGACGCTAACACGCCCCTCACCGCTGAGGAGCGCGAACAGCTCATCCCTTCCTACATCGCGCTGCGACACGAGCTAAATGAAGCCGAGCAGATCAATATCGGCGCGGCCCAACGCTGGGCCGATGCCCGCAGGCGCGATATCCTCGATCGGAATTTTCTAAGCGAGCTGCACCAACGGATGTTCGGCGATGTATGGCGTTGGGCGGGGCAGTATCGTACGACCGCCCGCAATATCGGCGTCGAGGCCTACCGGATCGCCATGCACATGCAGCAAACAATCGACGATGCGCGGTACTGGGTCGAACACGCCACTTATCCGCCCGACGAAATCGCCGTTCGCTTCAGCCACCGCCTAGTCGCAATTCATCCCTTTCCCAATGGGAACGGGCGGCTTTCGCGTCTCGTCGGCGATCTTCTCGCTCGCCACCTCGGGCAGCTGCCCTTTACGTGGGGGCAGAGAAACCTTATCAATGCCGGAGAGACGCGGGCACGATACATCGAGGCTTTACGAGCCGCTGACAGTCACGATATCAGACCGTTACTGCTTTTTGCTCGCTCCTAAGGTTCGGGAGCCTGGGAAAAAGGAAAGCCGTCTTGCGGCGGCACGCACACTGGCTCCGAGGATTTTCAATCTGAAGCATAAGCCTAAGTGATGTAACGTCATTCGCGTATTGCGGCCGCCGTGAACTGCTTCGTTATCGATCCGATCTCGTAGTGGGTCCGCGCATCGGCCGGCAGCGCCTTGGCCACGTCGCGCAGCCCATAGCCGCGAATGTAAACGATCTTTCCGCCTACAATTACCGCGATCGTCGCCGCCTGCGAGTGCGTCGCGCTCAGCAGCGCTCGGACGTCCGCATCGATTTTTGTCTTGAGCGCCGCGTCGATCGGTGGCGCAGGCGAGGCCGCTCGAGCCGAACAGGGTGTGAGCAATGGGATGATCGCGGTAGTGACTAGGCGTACCCAACGTCTCCGTTTCACTGCCATTCTCGAGCCGAGGGGCGCCGAGGCCGCGCTACCGCTTGAGTAGTTCGCGCAATGCCGCGACGACGAGCGCGTCGTAGCGTCCGGCGCGCGCGAGTTCTTCCACGGCCGCCGGCGGTGAGAGCTGGGAACGTGCTCCGTTACCGGAGATTGATTCACTGAAGGCGTGTGCAACTTCAACTATCCGGAAGGCCATACCATCGACTCCGTGAAGGCCGTCAGGAGTCACGCCGCCGTCGTACGTTTCATGACAGGCGCGCACGACAGGCATGAAAGGCGCGAGCCGTTCGTTTTCGCTCAGCACAGTATCGTGGAAATCGTGCACCAAACCGCACCGGGTAATGAACGTGATCTCCGGTTCGGAGAAGGCCAGGCGCCGCGCGAGTCGAGCACACCAAGCGGAGACCGATCGCGCATGCTCGGCGGAATGTGGATCCAGGCTTGCGAGCAACTCCGCTATCGCCGCTTCGATTTCATCGAGATGCAGCGTGTACAGCGCGTCGTCCGCCTCGAAGGACCGACTCGCCGGATGCGGCCAAGCGATGGACTGTAACTGCGTGAAAACGTTCCGGGGCAGACCTTGCGCTACGAGATAGGCGCCGGCCCGTTGCGCGGCTTCGATCGCAGCGCCGGCCGCGACCTCTCGACCCGGCTTCGCGAGTACCTCGTTGACCCATGATTGCAAGTCGGGTGTTTGCCCGCGCCGGGCCGCGTCGGCGCATGTATTGATGAGCGAACGCACCAGCAGATGCGTTGCGAGCGTTCGCTTGTCGATTGGAACCGTTGCGTAGAGCACATGTGCGACCTCGCCGCGGGCGTTACTGAATTCCGCGGCAGCGGCGGTGCTACTCAGGCTCATGCTGTTTGCGCCTTTCGTGGGTCGCTCAGTTCGGGCGAAAGCAGATCGCCCGGGAGAGCTTCGAGCATGCGCGCGAATCCACCCAGACCGTTTTCGCGCATGAGATCCAAGATGGAGAGCAACTCGAGACTATCGACCGCGCCATCGTGCCAGGCCGCCAGCTCGCGAACGAACTCGACCAGGCGCAGCACTCGGCCAAAGCCGTGCGGCATATCAGCCAGCGATGTCAATTCCAATCGTGCCTCGGCCGCACGTCCGAGTAAGACGAGCGCGAGCGCAACGTAGCCGCGAGCGCGCCAGGCGTGAGCGCTGGCATTCGATGCGAGCTGCATCTGGCGCTTCGCTTTAAGCAACGCGCCGGACGCTTCGTCTCGCGAGCCGGAGGCCGCGGCGTAGACGGCGATCTCGGCCAAGCGAAGGGCGCGCCGTCCCGGATCGAGCTGCAATTCGGCGCTGGATCGCAGGATTTTTCGCGCACGCCCGAACTCGCCGTGCCAAGCTAACTGCAAGGCCCGCGCCGGCAAGAGCGCGTCGCTCGTCGAGCGCGAGCCATGCCGGATATCGAAGTCGCGCAGTTTCGATTCGAGCTTCGTTGCGGCGAACTCGTCGCCACGCTCCATTTCAATTTCGTACGCCGCCGCCAGGGCATACAGTTGTTTCTCGACGCTGCCACATTTTGCGCCGCATTCGGCAATCCGCCGCAGTAGCTCGGCCGCCCCTTCAAGGTCTTCGTCGACGTCGATCGCCACGTTGTAGAGGACGCTGAGAGCGCCGGCCGCCGACTCGTAGGCCCCGGCACGTTCCGACAAGTCGACCGAACGTACGCCCAGTTCTTTGGCTAGCGCATACTGGCCGGTGCGTAATGCGACGAAGGATGCCTGATGGAGAACGCGCGCCAAAAGGGCCTCGTTGCCGATCGCTTCGGCTGAGCGGAGCGCACGAGCGATGCTATCGACCGCGTCTTCGCTTCGACCGGCGATGACATATGCCGCGGCCAGCGCCGAACGACGAGCGACGGGTAGCACCTCACTGGATTCCGTCTCATCGACGGCGCCTTCCAAGAGCTCGGTCGCTCCGGGCTGCCCGCGCCGCAACCGATCGCAGCCGTACCAGAAGCTGACGCGCGCGCGCTCCGTCTGATCGCGACTCACTCGCAGGGCGGCTTTGAAATACGCCTCGGCGATATCGAAACGATCCACGAGTGAAGCCGACATCGCAAGTAAGGTCAAGACGGCGGGACTGTTATTCTTCGCATGGTCGCTCAGGTACGCGATCGCGTCGTGTAAGACGTACGCGTTATGATTCTCCAAGAAGGCGAAGCCATGACGGTCGATGACTGCCAATATCTCTTCGATGCTGCCGGTCGAGACGAGCAGTTCAAGCGCCATCGCAACATCGCCGCCCGCTTCGAGGGCCGCCGCCGCCTCGAGCGTGATCGCGGCTTTCTTCGGTGAGGTCGCCAGCCGCGTGCGGACGTGGTGCGCAAAGCATGTCTGAAGCGCAAGTTGATCGGGTTTGAAAACGTATGGCGCTTTCGTACGCAGCGCATCGAGCTGCGCCGAGACTTGCGGAACGAGCGAGAAGCGCAGGAGCAATTCCTGTTCATTCGGCGAGAATGCATCGAAGATTACGGAAGCCAGATTTTGCAACCGATCGCCCGAGGTTTTTCCGGTGCGAAGCAGCTCCGGCGACACGCCGAGCGCGAAGATAAAATCGGCCGGGGCGCCCTGGGTCGCAGCGTGCAGCGCTACAATCGCAGCTTCTTCGATGCGGGGCGCGAGCGCAAGCGCCGCCTGCCTTGCCTCGTCGAGCGTGAAGGCGAGAGCAGCGTCGTCAACCGGACGCTGCGTTAGTCCGCGAGCGATCCAGGCCGCGACCGGCAGTTCGTCGAGCGATTCCGAAGCGATAATCCAGCGGCAGGTTTCGGGGGAACGTTCGATTGCTTCAGCGATGAAGCGTGCCACGCGTGGGTCGCCAGCGCGATGCAGATCGTCGATGATAACGGTACACGGGCTGCCGTCAAGATGTTCCCGAAGCCAGGCCGCGAGCGCCGCCGGTGCGTCGGCGGTTTGCAGCGCGCGCTCGAATGCGCCCGCAAGGGTTTGCTGCACGCCTGGGACTTCCGTGCGAAACGCTTGCGCGAGACCGGCCGCGAACCGGGCGAACGACGCCCGTTCCGAAACGGCCAGATAGATTGTGTCTTTGGATTTCGCCCGTTCGCGCAAGGCGACCGTCTTGCCGGACCCGGAAGCAGCGTCGAGGAGTGAGACGCTTGCTCCGAGTCGCGGTTCGATCAGTTCGCCTATGCGCGGGCGCATCAGGCTAGCTGGCATCATGAAGCCTTCCAACGTAGTCGTCGAGTGCTCAGTTTGTCGGGGCTAGAATGCAGCCAGGCTGCCGGGGACTCCGAGTCCGGTCGGGCCATCGTAACCGGGACCGGCCGTGCACAAGTACGCGATCGCGCAATTGCCGTTTGAACGTAGCGTCACGGGTGCGAAGAGATTGGGCTGCGCGTACAGACCGGATGCGCCGTTGATGCCGGCGCCGTTTCCGGCGAGGGCATACATCGCCGCGACGATCGGTGCGCCGACGCTCGTGCCGCCGAAGACGTTCCATCCGCCGGCTGCGACCGAGTATCCGGCGACGCCGGTTGCCGGATCGCCGACGACTGCGACGTCATTGACCGTGCGATTGCCGCAACCGGTATCGGTCTGCCAAACGGGCTTGGCAAAGAACGCGCTGCAGCCGCTGCCGGTGCCGGGCCAGACGGCCTCGCCCCAGTTGCTGACACTGCCGGCGCCGGGCGCTGGCGCGGGCGCGGGCGGTGCGGGCGGTGCAGGCGGTGCGGGCGGTCCAGACGGCCCGGGGCCACCTTGCGGGACCCGGCCGCCTAGTGTGGCACGCACGAGCGACGTGCCGCCGACTGCGGTAACATGTGGACTCGATGCCGGGAAACCGACGCCGTAGCCCCAATCGCCCGCGCCTGCCGTAATCGGCACGCCCGGATGGTTGTAGTGCGACTCGTACGCCGCATTGTCCGCGGCTTCGGGGACGCTATAGCTGTTGCTGACGACGGTCGCTCCCGCACTGACCGCAGCGTCAACCGCATTCGCCAGATCGGGAATGGAGGCCGAGTTCGCCTGACTCACCATGATTTGGCAGTTCGGGCACATCGCCGAAACCATCTCGGCATCGAGTGCGGCTTCAGCTTCCCACGGTGAGTATGTCTTGCCGCCCTTTTTGAGTGTGCCGCGTGCGCTGCTGGCGTCATTACCGTTGCCGTTCACCGAGATGAAGGTCAGGCAGTCGTTCTTGCTAGTGCACGGCGGCAGACCAAATGTGGAACGGTACACGGCCAGATCGGACTCAAGGTCGTTCTGCTGGAAGGCGACGACGATTGCGACGATCTGCGTTCCGCCAGAGGCGGCAGCGGCTTGCGTGGCGCCGTATGCGTCCTGCAGATCCGCCGGGGCATAGCCCGGCAGTTGCGCCGCTGGGGTTTTCGGATTCGGGTTGGCGGCGATATCGGTCCGATACTGAGCGTGGCAACCTGCGTCGGCGGTTGACGGCGTGTCCTGACAGATCGGAAACGCCGCGAGGCTGACCGGAAAGGCGCCGATGCTGATCGGAAAAGCGTCTATGCTGATCGGAAACGCACCAATACTGAGAGGCGCTCGGAAAAATTGCTGAGGCTGTTTTGCAGCCTGCGCTAGCTGCGCCGGCACAACTGCCGACCCTGCATGCCCGCTGCACGCGGTCGAAGCCGCGATCAGCGCTCCCGCAACAAAAAGACGTAATTTCGAAAAAGAGAAGTAGCGCACGTGCTTCCTCCATGAAATAGTGCTGCCGTGTGACGTTTATAACATAGTGATCCAGGCTTGCGCTAGATCACACGACGGGATGTGATCTATGCCACACTGAAACAGCTAAATAATCGCAGAGCACACCCGAGAGCAGGCGCGCGGCATTTCTACTCTTAGTGCTGCGAGACCGAGAGCGTGTTTCCGTCCGGATCCTTGAACCACGCGACGCGGCCTTCCGGGCTCTTCCAAATCCCCAGCTCGTCTTGTTCCATCCAGCCAAAGCGTTCGAAGACGACACCGCGTTCGCTGAGCGTGGCGACGGTCTTGCGAATATCCTCGACTTCCCAGCCGAGAATCGTGTATTTGGCCGGCGTGAGCTCGGGGAGTTTCTGCATGATGATCGTCGACGCTCCCGCCTGCAGCGAAACGATGTATTCATTCTCGCCGAGGAATGTGAAGCCGAGCAGATCGACATAGAAACGACGCGCGGCGTCAGGGTTCGTTACCGGAACGAATCCGTTCATCCGACTCGAAGCAAGCATCTATACCCCCTCGCAGTGTCGTACCAACTTAAGGAACGGGGCCTCGTCATGCGACGGGCCCCGGCTCCTTCGTTTAGTCTTCTCCTCGGCCTAGGCCGAGTTAGGACTTCGGTATGTTTCCGCAGGCCACGTACGTCGCAACCTCGGGGCCCGATTTGTGCACGTTGATGGCGTAGTCTCCCTTTTGGAGATCGGCCAGCGTGACGCCGGTCAGCGTGGTCTGCGATATTCCGTCGGTCACGACCGTCAGCGGGTACGTCGGCTTGGGATCGAGCTTGGCGCACGAACCCTTGTGCACGTGAATCGGCTGCTTGACGCCGTCGGCTCCGCCGGCCATTCGGACGCGGACGATGACGCCGGCCGAGCCCTGAAGCATTGTCGCCGTGCCGTGTTCGCCCGAGCCGTTTTGCGCGGAGATCGGGAATTGCATCGGCGCAACGGCCGAGGCCGCCGAACCCGCGAGCATCGCCACGGCGGCGAACAGAATAGAGACGTATTTCATGAAGATAGAATCCTCCGGAACTGGGTCCACATCTGATACGAAGCCGGCGGCAAGGGGGCCTCTAAGGGCCGCTCGCCTCGCCCGGCAGCCGGAGAACCGGCGCCTCAAGCAAAACCCGTGCGGGGCGCGTTCGGCGCGCGTAAGGAGCAGATCATAGCAGCGATTCACGCCGCCCTCACCATCCGCAAAATCTGCGCGCGCGGGCTGAACCTAGCGCTGCAGCGTCCCGTGGAAACGGCGAGCGGCGTGATGCGCTCGACGCCGCTCGTGCTCATCGATCTCTTGACCGAAGAGGGCGTCACCGGAAAGAGCTACGTGCGTTGCTACACGCCGGCGGCGCTCGTGCCGCTGGTCCAATTAGTTGCCAACCTCGAAGATCTCATCGAGGGCGACGCAGCCGCCCCGGCCGCAATCGAGCAGAAACTCGAGCGGCACTTCCGCCTCCTCGGAACGCAAGGGTTGACCGGCATTGCAATGGCCGGCATCGATATGGCGCTGTGGGACGCGCTTGCCAAAGCGTCCGGCGTTCCGCTCGTCACACTGCTGGGCGGCGCGCCGAAGCCGATTCCCGCGTACGCTAGTCTGCGAACGATGAGTCCCGCCGGCGCCGCCGCCGAAGCGGAGGAGCTCGTCGCGCTCGGTTTCGACGCTATCAAAGTGAAGATCGGGCGCGACGATCTCGCCGCCGATCTCGAAACGATTCGGTCGGTGCGCGCGGCAATCGGCCTGCACGCCCGTCTGATGGTCGACTACAATCAATCGCTCTCCGTCGACGAAGCGATCGAACGCGCGCGCGCACTCGACCGTGAAGGACTGTATTGGATCGAGGAACCCACGCGCGCCGACGATTTCGCCGGACACGCGCGCATCGCAGCCGCCGCCGAGACGCCGATTCAACTTGGCGAGAATTGGTGGGGGCCGCACGACATGGAGAAGAGCCTCGCCGCGCACGCATCCGATCACGTCATGCTCGACGTGATGAAACTCGGTGGCGTCAGCGCTTGGCTGCGCGCCGCCGCGCTCGCCGAAGCGGCCGGCCTGCCGGCATCGAGCCATACGTTTCCAGAATTCAGCGTCCACCTGCTGGGCGTTACGCCGACCTGCCATCTGATCGAATATCTCGACCACGCTGGTCCGATTCTCAGCGAGCCGGTGCGCTTCAAAGCCGGCGCCGTCTTGACACCGGAGCGCCCCGGCAGCGGCCTCGAATGGGATGAAGACGCCGTCAAACTGGCGCTCGTCCCGTAAGCTGTTCCGGCGAAACCTTTGGAGGCCTGAGCCGTAACCTCGGTAAGCGCCGCACCGCTCGGAGGTTGAACCATGTCCAGCCAACTCGGACGCCCGTCTTCTTCGATCGGCTTTGACTGGCTGATGGCCGGGCTCAGCCTCTTCTTGATGTCGGGCGTGATCCAAGATGGTTGGGCGCACTCGCACGGGCTCGTCGATCAGAGTTTCTTCACGCCGTGGCATGCCATTCTCTACGGGACGATGGCCGCCAACGGGTTGGTCCTCGGCTTCGTGGCGCTGAGAAACCTGACGCGCGGCTATTCGGTTGCGAACACGCTGCCCTACGGCTATTGGCTAGCGCTCTGCGGCGTGATCCTGTTTGCGATCGGAGGCGGGTTCGATCTGTTCTGGCACGGCATGTTCGGCATCGAACGCGGGATCAGCGGACTCATTAGCCCGTCGCATCTCCTGCTGGCCTTCTCGTCGGCGTTGATCTTCAGCGGTCCGATCCGATCGATCGCCTATCAATACGGATCCGATGTGAGCGGATGGAAGCGCGTCGGGCCGATCGTCCTCTGCCTCGCGAGCGTGCTGACGCTGTTCGGTTTCTTCCTCGGCTACGCGCAACCGATCTCCGACGGCCTGACGGTCGGCACCATCTTGCCGGATCGTTCCGGGCCACCGATCGCAATATTGTATGCAAGCGATTCGTCGGGGACACAGCTGACTCGGCTCGAGACTCCGTCCGGCCTCGATTTCTGGGGCGTGGGCGCTTCGCCCGACGGCAAGCATTTGGTCTATCGCGCCCAGATACCGCAAAGCGCCGATGGCGGCGGGCAACCTCCGAGCGATATCTACGTCACGAACATCGACGGCACGCATGCAGTCCGAATCACGCATTCCGGGCGGCACGATACGCAACCGGCGTGGTCGGCCGATAGTAAATGGATCGCCTACATCTCGCTACCCGCCGGCACGTCGGGAAACTACTCGCTGCACATCATCCATCCCGACGGTTCGGGCGACCGAACGCTGATCGCCGGCGTCACGACGGTCGCAACGCCGGCGTGGTCGCCGGATGGTTCGCAGATCGCCTACGTGTCGCGCAATGGGCTCACCGACATGCTCGCCGTCGTCAACGTCGCGAGCGGCGCGACGCGCTGGCTGACGTTCACGAGCAATGGGGCTCTGCCCGCGTGGTCCGGGAAGCGAATCTACTTCACGGCCGGCGATGGTGCGCTTCTCTCCGCCAATCTCAACGGAACCGACGTGCGCACGATTGACGATCACGCCGGTCCCGTGTCGTTTTCGGCCAATGGCAAGACACTCGCCTACCTAAAGTCGGTAGGAGGCGTCGAGCAGGTCTTCGTAGCGGCGAGCGACGGCACCGAGGCGCGCAACGTTTCCAATCTCTCCGGGATGGATGCCGCGCACCCGGCACTCGGCACCGGCGGACGAGTCTTCTTCAGCGCCACCGGGCGACCCGATCCGGCGCACAGCTCGATTGCATTCTCGCTGGCGGAAGCTTCGAACTTGTTGGAATCGGTCGTGATCGCGGGCGTGCTCCTTCTCGGCCTGAAGCGCTGGCATCCGCCCTTCGGTACGTTCACGTTAGTGCTTACGTTGTTTACGCTGGCCATGGCGACGCAGAGCGATGCGTATTCCGATGTCATTCCGGCGCTCGTAACGGGACTCGGGGCCGACATCGCAATTGCCATTTTCGGCGACCGCGTCCGGTACGGCACCGGGTTCTATGCCCTGGCAACACTCGTGCCGGCGCTCTTCTTCACACTNNGATCACGACGATCGTGGCCGGCGGCAGCGGCACCGCGTGGTCGCCAAACCTCTGGCTCGGTTCACCGCTGCTCGCGGGCATCGCCGGATTGCTCGTCGCCTTCTGCTACGAACCGCCGCTCTCGACGGGGCCGCGAACGGCGACATAAAATAAAGGAGCGACCCTCCCAACCCAGGTGAGAGAAAGTCGCTGGCCTCATTCTTTGCGTGAATCGTTCTCGGGAACCTACCGAAAAGTATTCACACTCGGTTAAACATTCGCCCCGAAAGCTAGCTCGGTTTACAGTAGGCGGTAACCGCTTTTTTCACGTCGTCATCGTAGTTGTCGGTCTGGCCGCGAACGTACGTGATCGTTACCACGCCGGCGCCGTCGGGAACGAGCAACCGGTTCGTGATGACCGCCTTACCTTCAGGTCCGATTAAAAATTCGACGACGTGCCCTTGGCGGCCCTGACACGTTGCGTCGGTATCCACTTTCGGCTTGATGTTGTTGTCGGCGAAGTTCTTCTTGATCATTGCGAGCGCGTCGGCGTACGAGACGGTCGTGTCGGCGATGAACGTTACCGTCTGCGCGGGTTCGTCGGGCGGCCCGGCTAGTCTCCACTGCTCGAACGTGCGCGCCGGATCCGGCGCCGGCGAACCGATGTGGCTCCAGCCGGTTGGACCCGTGAACGTTCCGGCGGCGGCAGCCAGCGCGGCCGAACCGAAGGTTCCCGCGACGACGAGAACGGCGGCGAATGCGCGAGAAATGTACATGCTGTCGTGGTTCTCCCGGAAGGCATAGCGGACCGCTCGCCTTCAAAAAGCGCGGAAGCGGCCCCGTTCGCCGCTCGCGGTGTTCGGGGCCTGCCGGACCGGGCTAGCTCACGCCTGTGCCTCTTCCAACAGTCCAAGTTCATGGCCGACGCGTTCGAACGCGGCGAGCGCCGTATCGAGTTCCACACGCCCGAGCGCGGCGCTCATCTGCACCCGAATGCGCGCCGCGCCTTCAGGGACGACCGGGAAACCGAAGCCCGTTACGAAGATTCCCTCGCGCAGAAGCCGGTCGCTCATCGCGATGGCAAACGACGTCTCCCCGACGATGATCGGGATGATCGCGCTCGGCCCGGCAAGCGGCCGGAAGCCCAGCCGCTCGAGACCGGCGCGGAAGTAGGCGACGTTTTCGCGTTGCTTGAGCAGCAGCTCGGGATGCATCTCGAGGACCTCGATCGCTCGCAGCGCGCTCGAAGCGACGGTCGCGGGCAACGCGTTCGAAAAGAGTTGCGTGCGCGAGCGCTGCACCAGCGTATCGACCAGCGCCTTGCTGCCGGCGACGAAGCCGCCGGCCGCTCCGCCAAGCGCTTTTCCGAGCGTGCCGGTGACGATATCGATCTTGCCCGCCAAGCCGAAGTGCTCGATCGTTCCGCGCCCGCCGGTCCCGAGTACGCCCGTGCCGTGGCTATCGTCGACGATCGTGACCGCATCGTAGCGCTCGGCCAAGGCGACGATCTCAGGCAGCTTCGCGGCGTCGCCCTCCATCGAGAAGACGCCGTCGGTCACGATGAACTTGCGACCCTCCGCTTCGCGCAAGCGCGCCTCGAGGTCCGCCATGTCGGAGTGTTTGTAGCGCGCGCGCTTGGCCGCGGAGAGGCGGCATGCGTCGATGATCGAGGCGTGATTCAGCTCGTCTGAAATCAGCGTCGTGCTGGCGACGCCGATCGTCGGCATGAGACCTTCGTTCGCGGTCCAGCACGAGACGTAGCTGAGCGCGGCCTCGAATCCAAGGAACGCCGCAAGCTTATCCTCCAGCCGGCGGTGCACGTCGAGCGTACCGCAGATAAAGCGAACCGAAGCGGTCCCAGCGCCGTAGCGCCGCAAGCCCTCGATCCCCGCTTCGACCACTTCGGGATGATCGGCCAACCCGAGATAGTTATTGCTCGAGAGCACGATGACGTCGCCCGCCTCTTCCATGCGAACGTGAGCGTCCATCGGCGTGGTCAGGTGCCGCAAACGCTTGTACGTTCCGGCCGCGCGAAGCGCATCCAAGTCTCCGCTGAGTTGACGTTCGAACGACACATTCATGACGTTGGTACCTTTACCCGTAGCGTCCGGTGATGTAATCTTCGGTGCGCTTGTCCTTGGGACGCGTGAAGATCTCCGAGGTCGTGCCGGCTTCGATCAGCTCGCCCAACAGGAAGAACGACGTAAAGTCGGAGAGTCGCGCCGCCTGCTGCATCGAGTGCGTGACGATGACCACCGTGTACTCTTTCTTCAACTCGCCAATCAGATCTTCGATCTTGGACGTGGCGATCGGATCGAGCGCGGAGGCGGGCTCGTCCATGACGATGACCTGCGGCTTGACCGCGATGACTCGCGCGATGCAGAGCCGCTGTTGCTGGCCGCCCGAAAGCACGAGCGCGGAGCGATCGAGTCGATCCTTCACTTCATCCCAGAGGAAGGCTTGACGCAGGCTCGCTTCGCAGATCGCTTTGAGTTTATTCGCGTCCCGTTCGCCGTACAACTTCGGTCCGTAGACGACGTTCTCGTAGATCGATTGCGGAAACGGGTTGGGGCGTTGAAAGACCATGCCGATGCGATGGCGGATCTGAACGGGATCGACATCGGGAGCGTAGATATCGACGCCGTCGAGTTTGACCGTGCCGCTTACGTGCGTGCCGTCCATCAGGTCGTGCATGCGGTTGAGGGCGCGTAAGAAGGTCGACTTGCCGCAACCCGATGGGCCGATCAGGGCGGTGACCTTATGGGGCAAGACGCGCAACGAGGCATCCTTGAGCGCGTGAAAGCGTCCGTAGTAGACGTTCAAGTCTTCGATATCCATCTTCGCCGGAATCACCGGCGCGTCGCGCTCGATCACCCGAATCACCCGAAGCGCCCGGTGATGTAGTCTTCGGTGCGACGGTCCTTCGGCTTGGTGAACATCTGTTGCGTGTCGCCGAACTCGACGAGCCGCCCAACGCGGTCTTCGGCGGCCAGCAGCAGCGCTGTGTATTCGGAGACGCGCGCGGCTTGCTGCATGTTGTGCGTCACGGCGACGATCGTGTAACGGCCCGCGAGTGAGACCATCAGCTCTTCGATCTGCGCGGTCGCGATCGGATCGAGCGCCGAGGTCGCTTCGTCCATCAAAAGTACGTCGGGATCGCTGGCGAGCGCTCGCGCGATGCAGAGGCGCTGCTGCTGGCCACCCGAGATCGAGACGCCCGGACGGTTCAACTTGTCTTTGACCTCATCCCAGAGAAAGGCGAGGCGCAGGACGCGCTCGGCGGCTTCGTTGAGGTGCTGGGGCGACCGGACGCCGACCGCAAAGCGCAATCCCGAAACGACGTTCTCGCGAATCGTCATCGTCGGAAACGGATTTGCGCGTTGAAAGACCATGCCGACGCGCCGCCGCACTGCGACCGGATTGACCTCGGGCGCGTAGATATCTTGACCGTCGAGCAAGACGCGGCCGCTCACCGTGCCGAGGTTCGCGGTCTCGTGGATGCGATTGAGGCAGCGCAGCAGCGTCGTCTTTCCGCAGCCCGACGGACCGATCAACGCGGTGATCGCTTTGCTCGGGAACGCCAGGTTCACGCCCTCGAGCGCGAGCCGTTTGCCGTATAGCGCCGACAGGTTGTCGACAACGAGGTTTGCATCGAGCGAGGCGATCGCGTCGGGTGGCTCGACCGGTTGCATCGTCATACTCGTGGCTAACTAAAACGCGT
The DNA here is from genome assembly GCA_003136895.1 of Candidatus Erabacter solicola. Lineage (GTDB taxonomy): Bacteria > Vulcanimicrobiota > Vulcanimicrobiia > Vulcanimicrobiales > Vulcanimicrobiaceae > Erabacter > Erabacter solicola. The sequence goes on from PLDY01000108.1 coordinate 21,741, forward strand.
GCGCAGAGCGAAGCGCGCGAAGAAATTGATCAGAAAGACCACGCTTATCAGCACCAGCGCTCCGGCCCAGGCTTGGCGATGCCAATCGTCATACGGCGAAATAGCGTAGGTGAAGACTTGCAAGGCGAGTTCCGCCATCGGATTGTTCGGATTGAGTTCCCAGAACTGGCTGCCGAACGCCGTGAACAGCAACGGCGCCGTTTCGCCCGTGACGCGGGCGATAGCGAGCAGCAGGCCCGTGACGATCGCAGGCCGCGCCGCCGGCAGGATCACCTTGACCGTGGCCGAGTAGACCGACATGCCGAGCGCCAGCGCGCCCTCGCGAACGGTCGAAGGGACGCTGCGAATCGCTTCTTCCGCCGTGCGGATGATGATCGGCAGCATCAGGATTGCAAACGCAACCGAGGCCGAGAGCCCCGAGAAGTGTCTGAACGGCGCGACGAACAGCGTGTACGCGAACAAGCCGATCGCGATACTCGGAACGCCCGCCAGCACGTCCGCCAAGAAGCGAATCCCTTCGGCGAGCGCCCCGCGACCGAACAGCGCCAAGAAGATTCCGGTCAGCACGCCGACCGGCGTCGCCAAGATTCCGGCGATGCCGACGATGAGCAAGCTTCCGACGATACCATTGGCGACGCCGCCGCCGGTAACGCCGACCGGGCGCGGTACTTCCAAGAGAAAAGGCAGATTGATCGCCGAGATGCCCTGCACGACAACATAGCCGAAGATGATCAACAGGGTTGACGCGGCGATCCCCGAGCACGTCGCCGCAACGACCACGCCGAAGGCGCTCTTCAGACGCCGGCCGGCCATGTTGCTGCTCGGGCTCGGCATCTTCAGCGACTACCCGCCGGGCGCAGAACCGTCAGCGTCAGGAAACGCGCCAGGCCGTTGACGATCATGCTGACCACGAACAGCACCAACCCTAGTTCGATCAGCGCGCTGAGGTACACGTCCGCGGTCGCTTCGGTGAACTCATTCGCGATGACGCTCGGCAGCGAATAGGCCGGTGCGAAGAGCGAAACCGCAATCGCCGGCCGGTTACCGATCACCATGGTCACGGCGATCGTCTCTCCGAGCGCTCGGCCGAGCGCCAAGATCAAAGCACCGAAGATTCCGGCGCGAGCCGCGGGCAAGACGACCTTCCACATCGTCTCCCAGCGCGTCGCGCCGAGTGACGCCGAGGCCTCGCGCAGGTCGTTCGGGATGGCCTTGATGACGTCACGCGAGATCGCCGTCACCGTTGGAACGATCATGATCGCGAGGATCACGCCCGCGGTCAACAGCGACGTTCCGTAAATCGTGCCTTGAAAGATGGGCAAGAATCCGAACTTGGCCTGCAAGAACGGATCGACGTAGTTGCGCATGATCGGCGCGAGCACGAAGAGGCCCCAAAGGCCGAAGACCACGCTCGGCACCGCGGCCAGCATTTCAATCATAAAGGTCAGTGGTTGCGCCAGAAAGCGGTTCGCAAAGTCGGCCAGATAGGCGGCCGCGAAGATGCCGATGACGCCGGCCAGCAGGATGCCGATCGCCGAACTCACGACGGTCCCGTAAATCAGCGGCAACGCTCCAAAGTGGTTGGTCACCGGATTCCAGTGGCTCGTCCACAAGAACGAAGGGCCGAACGTGCGCATCGCGAGCCACGAGCCCGAGAACAATTCGGCGAAGAGTCCCGCCACGATCAGGACGAAGAGCGCGCTCGATGCGTAGACCGCCAGCATGAACGCGCGGTCCGCCTGCCGCGCGCGTTTTAGACCCCGGTTAAACCCGAGCCCGCTCGACGACGGCTTGTCCAGGGATGCGTCCGGCAAAGTTTTCGCTGCCGCCTTTTTTGGGCTCAAGAGACCGTCAAGGAGCGCTCGTCGTGCCCCTTGACGGCCGGTGGGGATTCGGGGTTAGACTTTCATGCGTTCGAGTTGCTTTTTTGCGTACTCTGAAATGTTCGCCGGCAACGGAACGTAGTTCAGCGTGCCGGCAATCGGTTGAGCATCCGTGACGAGCCAGACGAGCGCATCGCGGGTGAGTTTCGCGCGGCCCTTGTCGCTCGGCGACTCGTAGACCATGCCCCACGAGAAACCCGCGATCGGCCACGAGCCGGCTCCCGGCGCGTCGACGATCGAGAACTCCGTCGGTGAGATGCTCGCGCGGCTCGCGGCTGCAGCCCTGGCGCCATTGGCCGTGCTGAAAAGCCACTTGCCCGCCTTGTTCTCGAGCATCGCTTGCTGCATCTTATTTTCGATCGCGTAGGCTAACTCGACGTAGCCGATCGCACCGGGCGTTTGACGCACCTGGCCCGCGACGCCTTCGTTACCTTTTCCGCCGACGCTGCTCGCCGCGGGCCACTCGACGCCCTTGCCGGTCCCGACCTTGGACTTCCAATCGCTCGAAACGTGACTGAGAAAGTCGGTGAAGATATAGGTCGTGCCCGATGCATCCGAACGGTGCACGACGACGATCGGCGTATCGGGGAGATTCGCGCCGGCGTTGAGTCGCGCGAGCTTGGGATCGTTCCACTTGGTGATTTGGCCCAAGTAGATTTCAGCCAGCGCCTCGCGCGTCAGGTGCAGACCGCCCTTGATCACCATCGGGAGATTGAAGGTGATCGCTTCGCTGCCGAGCGTCGTCGGGAACTGGATGACCGGTCCGCCGGCTTCCGCCCGTTTCAGTTCGTCGGCGTTCATCGGGACGTCCGACGCGCCGAAATCGACCGTCTTGGCGGTGAACTGCTGGATGCCCCCGCCACTGCCGATCGATTGATAGTTGACGGTGACGTCCGGGTGCGCTTTGGTGTACTCGTAGAAGGCCTTCGAGAAGAACGGATACGGGAACGTGGCGCCGGCGCCGGTGAGTTGCGTCGCCGCGAGCGCCGGCGCGGCGATGCCGATTCCGAGTGCGGCGCTAACGGCGAGCGCAAGAATTTTCAAGCGTAGCGGCTTGGTTCCGGTCGTCATGTGAGGTCGCAGTTTCACAGTATTTTTCATAAACCTTCAGCGCTTTAGTTGCGCGGCAACGGGGTGATATCGTACGTGGCGCCTATCTTAAATTTAGTTTAAGAAGGTTAAGTGTCAGTCGCGTCGCGCGGGTTCGCCGAAGCGAACGCGTCGAACGTCTCCGCGCACAAAAATGACGCGTCTCTCAGGGAGAGTTCGCGCCAATGCTGCTCGACAAAGGCAAGGAAGAACCGACGCTCGTCAGGTTGCTCGCTGTCGACCATGTGCGTTCAGTATTTCAGGCGAACGTTATGAGCGCTTTATCCCCACCTTAAGGGAGCCCCAAGACCTCGCGGCCCCGGCCGCGAAGCCCAGGCCGGTGAATGAACACGCGCGGACCGGTACGGGTCCCGTCGACGGCCTGCGCGGTCTCGCGATTCTGCTGGTCTTCGGCTATCACACCTGGCTCTTCTCGTGGTACACGCCGCCGCCGCCGTTCGACGTGGTGGCGCGCACCGGGTACCTCGGCGTCGACCTGTTCTTCCTGATCAGCGGGTTCTGCCTGTACTTTCCCTATGCGCGTCACGCGCTCGAAACGAGCGCGGCGCAGAGCGTCCGGACCTTTGCGTACCGGCGCTTCATCAAGATCGTGCCGTCGTATCTGCTCGCGTTAGCGGTGACGCTCGCGGTCGCGCTGCCGGCGATCCTCTCGCCGCTCGAGAGCATATGGCCCCTGGCGCAGCATCTGCTCTTCATCGAGAATTTCTTCGACGACCGTTTCGGTGGCGTCAACTCCGTTTTCTGGAGCCTCGGCATCGAGGTCCAGTTCTATCTGATCTTTCCACTACTGGCGGCGATCTTCACGCCGCGCCCGCTGCTCGCGGCCGCCGCGATGCTCGCTGCGGCGCTTGCTTACCGCTACGGCTTGGCGGGTTGCTGCATCGACCGCGAAGTCGTCATGCGCCAGTTGCCGGCCTTCCTGGACGTCTTCGCCTTCGGAATGCTCGCCGCGTACGTCTTCGTCTACGTGCGTAAGCACTTCGGCGAGTGGCTCCTCGAGCGCCGCTTCGCGCTCACGCTGGCTGCGCTGTTGCTCGTCGCGATCGCCTACGGACTGCTCTCCTCGGCGAACGCGGTGCAGTACGATCTCAACGGCCGCGAGCACTGGAATCTGGCCGGGCGCAGCGTGCTTGCGGGCGTGATGGCTCTGCTGATCCTGACTTCGTGTTTCGGGCAGCGCTGGTGGCGCTTCGTGATCGGAAATCCGGCGCTCGTCTTCCTCTCGGTTATCTCCTACAATCTCTATCTCTGGCACACGCTGGTCGAGCTCTGGTTCGTCCATCACAACGTTCCGCCGTCGGCGAACCCCACGCCGCACGACGACGACGTATGGAAGCCGCTGTTCATCGCGCTCTCGATCGTCGTCTCCGTTGCGATCTCGGCCGCAATCACGTACTTCATCGAGCGGCCTCTGCTCGCCACCGTCCGGCCGCACTCGTTCGCGTTTAACTGGCGGGCGTTGCTCCCGAAACCGAAGCCGCCGGCAGCGCCGGAAAGAGACACGTAAAGGTCGCGCCCAAACCGAGTTCCGAATCGACGCTCACGCGGCCGCCGTGCGCTTCGACCAAGTGCTTGACGATCGAGAGCCCGAGCCCGGTCCCGGCCGATTCGCGCGCACGCGAGCGGTCGACCACGTAGAAGCGCTCGAAGATGTGCGGCAAGTCGCTGTACGGGATGCCGGCGCCGGTATCGCGCACGATGAGCGCGGCCGAACCTTGCTGCGCGCGCACCTCGACATCGACCGTCCCGCCCGCCGGCGTGTGGCGCAGCGCGTTGTCGGTCAGGTTGACCAAGATCTGCGCGAGCCGATCCGCATCGCCGTTCATCCAGACGCTCGCTCCGCCGTGCCGCAGCACGACCCCGAGTTGGACGGCGCGCGGCTCGAGCGTCGAGGTGATCTTGGCGGCGACGGCGGCCAGGTCCAATTCCTCGATACGCAACGGCAGCCGCCCCGCTTCGGCCCGCGCGATATCGAGCAGATCCGCAACGAGTTGGACCATGCGATCGACCTCTTGTTTGACGCGCGGCAAGAAGAGCCGTAGCGCTTCTTCATCGAGGTCGGTCGTCAAGATGGTCTCGATCATCAGATTGATCGACGAGAGCGGCGTGCGCAGCTCGTGCGAGACGTTCGAGACGAAGTCGCGACGCATCTGTTCGAGTTCGTGCAGACGCGTTTCGTCGCTCGCGATCACGAGCGCGCCGCCGCCTTCGACCGGGATGGTGGAGACCGTGAGCATGCGCGCGCGCGGCGGCACGTTCAGCGAGAGATCGCCCCGCCAGGCGCTCCCATCGAGCGCGTCACGGACCCGGCGGTCCAGATCGAACGACGGCACGACCTCGATCAAGGCCTTGCCGAGCGTGGGCTTTCCGGCGAGTTCGAAGATCGCCGTCGCCGCCGCGTTGATCGAGGCGATCGTGCCACGCCGGTCAAGCGTCACGATCCCGACGCGCAAGGACTGCACGAGTTGCTCGAAGCGCGGATCGAGCTCGGGGACCGCGACCGGCGTTCGCTCGCCGCTCGAATCGCCTGGTTTGCGCCGCACTAGCCGGGCAATCGCGAAGCCGGCAGCGACTCCCGCAATGAGCCAGCCCAGGTCGCCCGGGTTCACATCATTCCTTGAACATGTAACCGCGCCCGCGGACCGTTATAATATGGCGCGGATTGTTCGGATCGATCTCGACCTTCTCGCGCAGCCAGCGTACGTGCACGCTGATCGTCTGCTGTTCGCCGTCGAAATCGTAGCCCCAGACCTTGTCGAGCAGCGTTTGGCGGGTCACGATGCGGCCGCGATTCTCCATCAATACCAGCAGCAGGTTGAACTCTTTGGGCGCCAAGCCGATCTGCCGGCCGCGGACGACGAGCGATTGACGCGACGGATCGAGCACGATCTCGCCAAGTGCGATCGCCTCGTTGCTCGACTCTTCGGTTCCGCTACGGCGCCGCAGCCGCGCCTTGACGCGCGCCAGGAACTCGTGGAGCGAAAACGGCTTCGTCACGTAGTCGTCGGCGCCTAATTCGAGCGCAAGCACCTTGTCGATCTCTTGATCTTTGGCCGTCAGCATGATGATCGGGACGTTGCTCGATTTGCGAATCTCTTTGCATGCCTCGATTCCATCGAGCCCGGGCAGCATGATATCCATGATGATCAGGTCGGGTTTTTCGCTGCCGGCGAGCGCGATCGCCGAGCGGCCGTCACCCGCGGTCGCCACGATGTAGCCGTTCCGCTCGAGGTTGAAGCGCAGCGTCTGCAGGATCGCGGACTCGTCGTCGACGACCAGAATCTTCTTCGCACCGGGCGGGGCTTGGCTTAGCATCGCTCCCTTTTCGTCGTAGCATGAGCGGGCAGGTTCAGCCGACAACATACTCCATGCGCGCGCTTCGAGCAAGGAGTTTCGTTGGCCAAAGCGCCCCCGTTCGACGGATTGACCGCCGATGCGTCGCTCGAGCGAGCGGCGCGAACGATTCTGCCTGCCCTGCTCGATGCCGTCCTCGCCGAAACGCCCGCGGTCCTGCACGGTGACGACGTTCGTGCCACGCACGATATGCGGGTCGCGATTCGGCGACTGCGTACGGCGCTGGACACGTTCGGCGACGAGTTGTCTCGCAAGCCGCTGCGCAAGTACGCGTACGCGACGCGCCGGATCGGCCGCCGCCTCGGCAGAGTGCGCGATGCCGACGTCCATCTCGCCGTGCTGCGCGGCGCGCTCGGCGGCGCGACGGCAAACGAAGCCGCTGGAGCCGGCTACGCCATCGAGAGGCTGCTCGCGCGCCGCCGGCAAGCGCTCTCCGAATTTGCGGTCGAACTCTCGCAGTTCGATCGTGACGGGCTGACGGCGCTGCTGGATCATGGCGCCGACACTCCGTAAGGCCGTCCCGCGCATCCTGCGCGAACACCGGCGCGACGTCGTCAAGAGCATGGCCGCCGCGCTCGACGACGGGCGCGATGAAAAACTGCACGCCGCGCGCGTCGCGATCAAACGCCTGCGCTACAACCTCGAGTTCTTCCGCTCGCTGCTGGCCGGCGAGGCGGCCGGCGCGCTCGACCTGCTCGCGCTCGCTCAGGAGTATCTCGGCACGATCTCGGATTCCGATGCCTTCGAGCGCACGTACCTCGACTTGCTCGCCGGAATCGAATCCGCCGATCCTCGCCGCACGGGGATCGAAGCGTGCCGTCTAGCCGCACACGCCGAGCGCCGCCGCGCGCTCGAAAGTCTGCACGCGCTCTGGTCGCGCGACGGCGACCCGCCTTATACGGAGAGGCTCGCAGCATCCATCTCGGCCGCGCTCGCATCGCCGTCGTTGAACGAGGAAGCGTAGGCCTTGCGCGGGAGCGCTTCGACGGCGACGCGCAACCCGAAGGCTTTCTCGAAGAGGTCGGCCTTGAAGAGCGCGCCGTCCAACTCGGAACTCACATCCTGTTGCGCCTCGACCATCAGGCGCAGCAGGCCCGGTTCGAGGCGCGGTTCCACCGATGCGACGACGCCGAGATGCCGCCGGTCCAAGCCGTCGGCCAAGCGCAGCATACCGCCGAGCCCCATGATCTTCTCACGCACTTCGGGCGACGCTGCCAGCCATTCGATGTGCACCGGCTTCGGTAACGACTTGCGATGATAGCGCACGAGGGCGGCGATCAGCTCGATCTCCTCGGCACGCCAGCCGGCGAGGCCGGCGTTACGTACGATATACGCGCCATGTTTGTGATGGCCGCTGGCTCCAATGGCGCGCCCGACTTCGTGCAACAATGCGGCCGCAAAGAGAATATCGCGATCGGCCGGCTCGAAGTGATGCACCTCGCCGAGCCAGTCGAAGAGCAGCAACGCGAGCGCCGCGACCTGATTCTCGTGGACGCCGTCGTCTCCGAAGCGCCCGGCCAGTTCGTGGGCGGCGTCGAAGCGTCGCGTGCGCTCGTCGCCCAAACGGCGCGCGATCGCGAGGTTGCGCTCGAGGTAATCGACCACGATCCCCTCGCGCAGAGCGCGTTCGCAGACGACCAGTTCGTCGCGCTCGAGCATCTCTAAAATCGCAATCACGATCGCGTTGCCCGCCACGATGATATCGCTGCGGCGCGGATTCATGCCCGGCATCTTGCGCCGTTCGACCGGGCTCATCTTCAGCATGGCGCGCTGCAAGAGACGCAGTCGCTCGAGCCGCAACACGTAGCCGTGGACGCGTTGTGAAGGAACACCAAGATCGGCGGCATCGAGGGCGGCCAAGCCCATGATCGTCCCCGAGGTGCCGAGCAGCACCTCGAAACGATAGTCGCGCAGACGGCCGGCGGCGCTCGCCAGCGTCTGGCGAACGTGCCGTTCGAGCGCGCGATATCCGAGCGCCGTCGACGTTTGGTCCGTCAGATATTCGTCGTAGAGTCGCAGGCTGCCCAGCTTCACGCTGTTCAAGAAGAACGGCCGGTGCCCGTCGCCGACGATGAACTCGGTCGAGCCGCCGCCG